>SLSR01000233.1 GCA_007130365.1 Lentisphaeria bacterium | reverse complement strand
CTACTGATCAGGGGCTGGGTTTGCAGGCCGATGCGGCGCGGGTCGAACAGGCTTTGGTCAATCTGTTGCGCAACGCGGTCCAGGCCGCGCCCGGCGGTCAGGTCAGGGTTGCCTGGCAGTCTCGCGACGGCGAGATCCGGTTCGAGGTGGAGGACGACGGTTCGGGGATCGAGCCGGAGGCTCGCGCCAAGCTTTTCGAGCCTTTCTTCACGACCAAGCCCGTGGGGCAGGGCACCGGGCTGGGATTGGCGGTGGTACACGGCATCGCCGAGGAGCACGGCGGCGGAGTCGAGCTGGCCGAGCCGTCCGCGGCCGGCTTCAGGACCTGCTTCAGACTTCGTCTTCCGCTTGTCGGGCGGGCAGCATCCGAAGCTCCGGGTTCCGCGTAAACTGCCTGTTGGGCTGTGGTTGCGCGGGGAGGGCAGAGCATTCTTCAATACAATAGTACAATCGGGGGCACTATGGGCGAACGACCTCGGATCAAGAACATGAAGGTGTTGATTGTCGAAGACCACCAAGGGTTGGCCGAACTTCTGGCCGAGGAGATAGTCGAAGCCGGCCTGCGGGCGCGCTGGGTGTCCAGCGCCGAACAGGCGACCCCTCTGCTGTCGCGCTGGGGGCCGGATTTGGTGGTCAGCGATCTGCGTCTGCCCGGAGCCGACGGCCTGGAGTTGATGTCGCGGGTGAAAAGCGAGCCGGGTGCTCCGGCCTTTCTGGTGATCACGGCTTTCGGCACGATTTCCCAGGCGGTCGAGGCCTTGAAAGCCGGCGCCGACGACTTTTTGACCAAGCCTCTGGACTTGCATCATTTTATCCACCGCATGACCGGTCTTTTGGAAACGCGCTGGCTGCGCCGACAGGTCGAAAGCTTCCGCCAGGCCTTCGAGGAAGAGACTTTTCACGGCATCTACGGCAAAAGTCGGCCGATGCTCACGCTTTTCGAACAGATAAAGCAAATGGCCACGGCCAGCGGTCCGGTTCTGATTCAAGGCGAAAGCGGAGTCGGCAAAGAGTTGGTGGCGCGGGCTCTTCACCAGTGCAGCGAACGGAGGGACTGCCCGTTTCTCGCGGTCAACTGCGCGGGAATTCCGGAAACCCTGATGGAAAGCGAGTTCTTTGGCCATGCGGCGGGCTCCTTCACCGGGGCGCGCGAGGAGCGTTCGGGATTGTTTCGCGAGGCCGAAGGCGGCACCTTGCTGCTTGACGAGATTGCCGAAATGCCGCTTTCGCTGCAGTCCAAGCTGTTGCGCATTCTGCAGGACGGCCGGGTGCGGCCGGTCGGCGCCAACCGCGAGCAGCGGGTCGATGTCAGGGTGCTGGCCGCCACGCATCAGGACTTGGAGGCTGCGATGGGCGAGGGCAGGATTCGCGAAGACCTGTTCTACCGGTTGGAGACGTTTACTCTGCGGGTGCCGCCGCTGCGCGACCGGGATACCGACCTGGAACTGTTGGCCGCCCGCTTTCTGACCATTTTCAACGCCCGCATGGGCAAGCAGATTCAGGGATTCTCCGACCCGGCTCTCGAACTGCTCCGACGCCACAGCTATCCCGGCAATGTGCGCGAGCTGCAAAACGCGATCGAGCGAGCCGTGACTTTCTGCCATGAGTCGCGAATTCGTCCCGAACACCTGCCGAGTCGGCTGCGCCATCCGGACGGGAAGATCAAGCCGCCGGAATCTTTCGCCTGGTCCGAGTTTTTCACCCGCCCCGTGCCGCCTACTCTGGCGGAAGTCGAGCAGAGCTATATCGAACACGTTCTGACCCAGGTCGAGGGCAACAAGCGGAAGGCGGCGGAGATTCTCGGGATCACCAGAAACACGCTGTATCGCCGGCTTGCTCAGTCTGATTAATTGCGGCTCTTCACAGGAATCTGCAAAATGCGGAAAACCGTCAAGAGCCGCATTTCCGGTAGAGCTCGGCCAGTTGGCGCGGGGAAAGGCGGAAGGGCGCCCCCCGCCCCTGAAAGAAGCCGTGCTCCTTGATCAGGTGGATCTGCAGGGGGGTCAGGCGATGGGAAAGGCTGCCGGCCTGGACGTGGACAATGCCTTTATGGGCGCGAAAGCCGCAGGCGAAGGGGCAGGGGATGCGCCCCATGCCCTCTGCGAGGCGTACCGAAAGCGCTCCGTCGCACATTGGGCAGGTGGTTTCGAGGCCGGCATCGGCGGTCTGGTGGATGCGGTCGAGGAATTCGCCCAGCTCGGCCAGCGAGACTTCGGCGGCGGCCAGTTCGGCCAAGTCCTCGGCAACGATCTCCTGCAGGCTGCGCTGATCGTGCCCCAGAAAACCGTCCTGCGCCAGCACGCCGGGCGCCATTCTCCGGCGTATTGTTTCTTCCTTCGGATCTCGTTTCATGATGGTTGCCCCCGTTTGAAAAACTGGCCTCAATAATTTCCGCGCCGAGTCTATCGTCTGGCTGTTTGCCGCGGTGATCCGACAAATTGACTAAATGACCAGATGGCGAGATGCTCAAAATGACGCGGCCTGACCACGCCCCTCCCATCCAGTCATTTGGTCATCCGGTCAACGAACCCCGGAACCTCAAATTTTGTTTTAGTCCGAATTTCGCAGAAATTCGGGCTAGGCGAACTTGTCATAGAAGATGGCGGTTTCCGGCATCTTTCGCTCTTGCAGCACCTTGATGCAGGCGTCGATCATGCCGGGCGAGCCGCAGAGGTAGGCCTGCTGGCTGGAGCATTCCCGATAGTGTCGCGCCACGACCTCGGTGATCAGGCCGGTCTCGCCCTCCCACTGGTCGTCGTCGGCCGGTTGACTGAGCGCCGGGATGAACTTGAAGTCGGCCAATGCGCCCTCCAGCTCCCGCATTTCCTCGAGGCAGAACAGGTCGCGCTTGGTCAGAGCCCCGAAAAAGTAGCGGCACTTGCGTTCGTCCCCGGCCTGCTCCATCTGTTTCAGAATGGACAGAAACGGCGCCATGCCACTGCCGCCGGCGATAAAGATCATCTCATTCCGAGACTCGGTGTCGAGCCTGAAGTCGCCGTAGGGTCCGTTCAGCTTGACTTGGTCGCCTTCCCGCAGCTCTTCGAAGATCCAGGTGGTGCAGATGCCGTCCGGCACCAGGCGCACGACCAGCTCGACAATATGGTTCCGGCCGGGGTCGGTGGCGATGGAATAGGCGCGATAGACCGGTTCCGAGGTCAGGCGATAGGGGGGGCATTCAAGCTGAATGTACTGGCCGGGGGTGAACGATATGGTTTCCGGATCGAGCAGCTTGAAGCGCAACCGCCTGATGTCGTGGGTCAGCTTTTCGACTTTCTCGCAGCGCGCCTGGTATTCCTTGATTTTGAACAGGCTTTCGGGGATTTCGATCGCCATGTCGCCGCGCACCTTGAGCTGGCAGGACAGTCGAGTTGCATTCTTCTGTTCGCCCGGCGTCAGGTGCGGGGTTTCGGTCGGAAGCAGCGGGCCGGCACCCTCGGTCACGCGCAGTTTGCACAGGCCGCAACTGCCGCGGCCGCCGCAGGCCGAGGGGATGAATATTTTGCGGCTGCCCAGAGCCGACAGCAAAGACATCCCGCCTTCGATCTTCAGGCATTTTTCGGCATCGTCGTTGATGCGGATTTCGCACACCCCATAGTCGTTGAAATAGCCGTCGGCCAGGATCAGCAGAGCGGCCAGACCGCCGCAGATCGCGCACAGCACCCCGACGGCCAGCGCGAAACTGGCGAGAACCTCGATCATCGGCATTTCCCTTCTCGGCGGTTCCGGGAGACGGCAAAACCCTCGCATGGCGCAGGGCGGGGCGAGGTTGCCACTCCGCTGCGCCGGCCGCTGCCGCGCGGCCTATATCCCGGTCGGGAGGTTGTCAGGCTGCGGCAGACTCGATTCGCCCATTTCACTATCCTCTGCGGCTATTCTCTTTCGAGGCTGCGGCGGTCGGTGATGATCACCGCGTGCGGTTCGATATGAAAATGAAGATCCGAAACAAAGCACAGCAGCATGATCGCCTGGCCGAGCGGCACATTGTTCAATTCCAGGGTGATGCGGTTGCGAGCCGGATCCCGGTTCTCGTCCCGCAGGTGCAGGACGAGATTGATCCCGCGCTTCTCCGGATCCAGCTCCCGGCTTCGTTGTCTCAGAAAGCGCACCGCCTGATGGATTGTCGCCTCCTCGAAGTCGATGCGCGGAAGCACGATCGTCCGCAGCTTGTGGCGGATTTCGGCATCGTCTCCGGGGTGTCGGCGGACGGACTCGGCCGCCGCCGCGCCGCCAACGGTCAGCGTCAGCAGGACAAGCAGTGCAGTGATTTTTCGGAATGCGGCATGCATGATCGATTCTCCTGTCGTTTGGCATTGTCTCTTCGCGGCCGGCGAAGACCGCCCTGCGGAATTCGCCTTTGGCAGTTGCCTATTTCCTGTTTCGCGCCTCGATCCTGATTTCGTCCACCGGCAGATCGAGGCAGCGGCCGGATTCGCCATCGAGTCGGACGCGGGCGCACCTGGTCAGCGCGTTGCAGTCGACGATCTTTCCGCAGCCTTCCGCGGTTTCGCAGCGGGTGTTGACCCTGGGCAGTTGCCGGTTCATTTCGCGATAGCCTTCGAGTTCGTAGCGCAGGCAACACTTCAGACGTCCGCAACTGCCGGATACGCTGTTCGGATTGAGTGACAGGCGCTGATCTTTGGCGGCTCTGACATTGACCGCCGGAAACTTTTCCAGGATCGTGGCGCAGCAGAAGGGGCGGCCGCAACAGCCGATGCCGCCGACCAGCGAGGCTTCGTCGCGAACGCCAATCTGGCGCAGTTCGACCCGGGTGTGCAGAGCGCCCGAGAGATCCTTGACCAGGTTGCGAAAGTCGACCCGCCCTTCGGCCACGAACTGAAAGCAGGCCATGCTTCGGTCGAAAGTGTAGTGGCAGTTCAGCAGCTTCATCGGCAGGTTGTGCTCGCGCACTTTGCGGGCCGCGGTTTGCAGCATTGAATGCTCGCGCGCCTGCTTTTCGTGAACCCTGCCCTGATCCTTCAGGTTGAGCCGACGCAGGATGCGCGACAATTGGCGGCGCCCGTTGTCGCTTCGCTCCTGACCCTTATGGCTCTTATCCTGATCATTGGCGGCGGCGGGGCGGGGCTCCTGGCGGCCGCCGCCTTTCTCCTCCAGCTTGCGCAAGACGCTGATCACGCCATTGTCCTGGCAGCGCTCGCGTTGAATGACCACCGCTTCGCCAACCTTGTAGAGGGCTCCGTCCGGTGCTTCGCAATCGTAGCGCAGGCCGGAGCCGACCCCGACTGTGTATATGATGTCCGGCATGGTTTTTCTCTCGAACAAACAGGTTTGACTGATTATATTGCAAACCGCGAAGCGAAAGACGGTTCGCGGTGTTTGCGGAGATTTAACATACTTTGCCGACGATGATTTCTCAAACTGTGAAAGATCGCAGGGCGCCAGCTCTTTCCGTGGTTATGCCGGTCTACAACGGCGCCTCGGGGCTGGAAGCCGCCTTGCGCAGTGTTCTCGACCAGGCCTTTGTCGATTTCGAGGCGGTTGTGGTCGACGACGGTTCAACCGATGAGACCCCGCAGGTGCTGCGCCGGTTCCAGAAGTCAGACGCGCGAATCCGCCCGCTGCTCCGCCCGCACCAGGGCATCGCGGCCGCTTTGAACGCGGGCTTGCAGGCCGCCCGCGGATCGCTGATCGCCCGCATGGACGACGACGATGTCTGCGCGCCCGAGCGTTTTGCCGAACAGGTCGCCTGGCTGGCGGAGCATCCGGATCTTGGCCTGGTCGGCAGCCTGGTCGAGTTCGGCGGGGATCGCGAGCTTCATCGGGGCTACGCCCTCTATGTCGACTGGCTGAATTCACTGGTGGAGCCGGCGGAGATTGCCCTCAACCGGTTTGTCGAATCGCCGTTCGCCCATCCCTCGGTGGTCTTTCGCCGATCTCTGGTCGACCGTTTCGGAGGCTATCGGGAGGGCGACTTCCCCGAGGATTACGAGTTGTGGCTGCGCTGGCTCGACGGCGGGGTTCGCATGGGCAAGTGCCGGCGGCCGCTTCTGCGCTGGAATGATCCGCCGACTCGTCTGTCGCGAACCGACGCGCGCTATCGTCCGCGCGCCTTCTTTCGCTGCAAGGCGGAATATCTTGCCCGCTGGTTGCGCACGCACAATCCTCGGCATCCGGAGGTGGCGATTTGGGGGGCGGGCCGTGAAACCCGGAAGCGGATTGAGCCTTTGGCCGAGTTTGGCGTGCGGATTCAGGCCTATGTCGAGATCGACCCGAAAAAAATCGGGCAGGTTGTCCATGGCCGTCCGGTGCTGGACGGCCGGCAGGCCTTGGATCCCGAGCAACATTTCGTGGTGGCCTGCGTGGGAAGTCGCGGGGCGCGCGAGGATATCCGGCGGCGTCTGCGCCAGGCCGGATTCAGGGAAGGGCGCCATTTTGTCTGCGCCGCCTGATTTTGCCTATGGCGCGGCAAGGGCTATGTTGAGAGATATTCGAAAGAAATTCCGCCGCCGCGATCACTCCGAGACGGTGGGACAATGGGACAGGAGATCATGGATTCGACTTGCGGTTCCGCTGCGGAAATCAGCGCTTTCTGGTGGTTTTGGCCGGACTGCGCCCGGACTCCCGCGCTCAACATGGCGATTGACGAAGCTCTGCTGCGGGCGTCGTCTCGCCTGGGCAGACCTCTGCTCCGCTTTTATGGCTGGGACCGTCCGGCCATTTCGATCGGCTATACGCAAAAGATCGAGTTGACCGAGCGGCCCGGATTTGCCGTGGTGCGCCGTCCGACCGGCGGCGGCGTAGTCTGTCACGACCACGATTTCACCTATACGGTCACGATTCCGCCAAGTCATCCGATCGCCGCCATGACGCGTCGCGAGAGCTATCGGGCAATCAACGAGGCGGTGCGGAGCGGTCTGCGGGATGCCAAAGTCGAGGCGGCTCTGGCCGACCAGGAGATCCCCGGCTCGACCGAGCGCGCAGCCATGGTTTGCTTCGACAACCCGACGCGCTACGACCTGCTGGCCGACGGCCGCAAGATTGCCGGCAGCGCCCAGCGCCGGACCGGTGACGGCATTCTGCACCAGGGCAGCATTCACTTCGGGCGCGCCCTGCCGATTCCCCGGTCGACCATGCAGGTGATTTTGCGCGAGGGTTTTGCCAGAAGTCTGGGAATTGAGTTTGTCGAGATCGGAGAAGTCTCCGCCATTCTGGACGCGGCGCGGGATCTGGCCTGCCAACGCTACGCCTGCGACGAATGGAACCGGCGGAGATAGTTCCGGCTGGCTTGCCGATGCAAGACGCCAGCATCACACAACTCAAAAAGGGAGCAGTATTATGCAGCAGGAAAATCCGGAAATTCTGATTCGCCCGGCCTGCATCGATGATTTGTCGATCATCTTTCATCTGGGCGAGCGGGTGTTTACCCGTAAGGAGCTGTCCAACCTTTATCGGACATGGGATGAATTCGAGGTCACCAGTCTGTTCAACCTGCAGCCCGACAATATGTTGGTGGCGGAGTCCGGGGCTCGGGTGGTCGGTTTCGCCATCGGCTCGGTGATCAGGAAAGTTCGGGCCGGCCGTGTGTTCGGGCACCTGGCCTGGCTTGGAGTTGAACCGGAATTCGCCCGATGCGGGGTCGGCAGCCTGCTTTTCGATCATTTTCGGGAACTGATGGCCGAGGCGGGAGTGCAGACCCTGGTGGTCGACACGCAGGCCGACAACCGGCCGGCCATCGAGTTCTTTTGCGACAAGGGTTTCGGAAGCCCGGTGGAGCATGTCTATATGACCCTGCCCCTGGCCTGAGCCTGAATCCGTGAAGAATTTGTCATGAAGAAATTCCTGTTTCTGTTCATGGTTCCTCCGTGCATGTTCGCCTCGGTCGGGGTGGTTCGGGCCTGGTTCCTGCTGCCTTTGGACTTCACTCGCAGCGGCGTGCTTTTCCCCTTCAGTGTCGGCCTGGGGGCGGGGCTGGTGGTCTTCGCGCTGCTCTGCAAGTTTCGCCTGCTCTATGTGTTCGGGCACGAACTGACCCATTGGCTGCTGGCCAAGCTGTTTCGCCGGCGCACCGGCCGGTTTCGGGTTGGGCTGCACGGGGGCAGCGTGGAAATCGAGAACCCCAATCTGTGGATTGCCCTCGGCCCCTATTTCATTCCGCTCTACAGTCTGCTTTGGAGCGGCATCTATTTCGCTGTGCGGCAGGTGCAGCCGCTGCTGGCCCGGGAATATGTCGGTTTTGCGGTTGGCGGCATCGGGCTGACCTATGCCTATCACCTTTGGATGACCGGGTTCGCCCTGCGGCGCGAGCAGACCGATCTTCAGGAGTATGGGGTCTTCTTTTCGTTCTCTCTAATCATTATGCTCAATCTCGGATTGGTTTTCCTGGCTTCGCTGGCGGTCACCGGCGAATGGCGCCTGGGCTTTGCCGGGCTTTGGGCGATCTGGCGCGAGCAGGCAGGGCAATTGCTTTAGCCTGGTTGCCCAAGCCGCACCTGGGGTCGCGCTTCGCTTGACCCCAGGCTTTGGGGTTGGATCACCCCGTTGGGGTGGCGGCTTCCGGGGCAGCGCCCCGGTGCAATTCAAACGCAATCGAACCCCGCCGACAACGACTGCGACACCCGCTGCGCAGGCGGCGACGACCGATTTCCGCGAAAGGCGGGCTGCTGGCTTTCCGGCCAATTGTCCGGGAGCCGCGAGAAGATTCGGCGGATTCTCTTCATGTCGAACTTCTGGCTGCGGTCTCGGATATTCCGGCCGCGGAAGACGGTTGGTCATTTTGTTTTGCCTGTCTGCTGAGGTTGCGGATTGTCTTTGGCGGTTTCATTGAGGGCAGGAGAAAGTGGACAAGAGGAATAATTTGCGGGCAGGCGGGAGTTTTGCCAATTTTTCCGCGGCGAATTGCAATTTTTCCTGCCGCGGTTATTTTATCGCTGTTTCGAGCCATTGCGGGCGCATAGTTCAGTCGGCTAGAACGCTACCTTCACACGGTAGAGGTCACAGGTTCGAGTCCTGTTGCGCCCACCATCCAGTTTTCCCGGGCAGGCAATAGATCAGGCTGAAACCAGTCCGCCTTGCGATTGACTTGACAGCGGTAAATCGCGCGCTATTTTAAAGCAGGTTAACCAAGACTCTTGCGAAATTCGCAAACTTGCGCCATCGACCGCTTTATTCATGTTCGACCTCCCTTTATGGGGCGAACAACGCGTTTTCTTCCCGAATCGCACTTTTTTTCATCCTTGGATTGACAATTCGTCGGTTTCGCCTGAAGGCGAGGCGAAAATGGGGGAATGGCTACTGTCGATGTCGCTCTTGCCAGCAATTTGCGCCGGTCTCCGATAGCCTTTGAACGCAATGCCAGGGATTATAGCAGGGGGGTGGGGATCTCGCCATGAAGCTGATTGGAATAACCGGGACGATCGGAGTCGGCAAAAGTACACTGCTGCAATGCATCAGCGATTTGGGCGGGCGCACGATCGACGCCGATGCCGTGGTTCACAGTCTGTACGCAGCCGATCGGGAAATGATCCGCCGCATGGTCGAGCGCTGGGGGAGCGGAATTGTCGGCGAACAAGGAGATCTCGACCGCCAGGCCGTAGCCCGTATCGTATTCCGCCAGCCGGAACAACTGAAATGGCTGAACGAACTGATTCATCCGGCGGTCAGGGCACGCCTGATCGAGGTTGCCGGGCAGTCTCCGGAAAAACCCTTGTTTTGCGCGGTGCCGCTGCTCTACGAGGCGGGTTGGCAAGACGACTTTGCGTCGGTCATTTGCGTCTGGTGCGATTCCCGCAGACAACTTTCAAGGTTGCGCAGGCGAGGCTGGAGCAAGGGGGAGATCGACCGTCGGCTGGGCAGTCAATGGTCGGCCGAGAGCAAGGCCGATCTGGCCGATCTGGTCGTGGTCAACGTGGGGTCGCGCCGAATTCTTTCCGAACAATGTCGGGAATTCATGGCGCGCCCGGAATTTTCTTTGCAATTGACAAGTAAGCGACACGATGGAGAAGTTTAGCAATGACAGAAGAAGTCAAATCCTACGACGGACGGGAAAGCGAAGCGCAGGCCGCTTCCGACAAGCCTTGCCAGGAAACGAGAACCGGCCGGGGGCGTCGCCGGGAGGCGCCGGAGCTGCCCCTGGACGACATCGGCCAAGACGAACCGGAGAATCGTCGAGGCGACCAGGTGTCCAGCCCGGAAAGTCGGGAACAAGCCCAGGATCAATCCGAGGGCGAGGCCGACGGCGACCGCGACGAGGGTCGGCGGCCGTCGCGCGGCGGCCGCCGCGGCGCCTGGAAAAACCGCGGCGGCGAGGACAAGGGCGGCGAGCCGCGTCGCGACGTCCCGGCCCGCAATATGGATCTGCCTGATCTGCAGGCTATGGGCATGCCGGAACTGACCTCGATGGCGCTGTCTCTGAACATCGAAGGGGTTGGGTCGCTCAACAAGCACGATCTCATCTTTGAAGTGCTCAAGGCGAACACGGAAAAAAGCGGCCTGCTTTTCGGCGGCGGGGTACTGGAGGTGCTGCCGGACGGGTTTGGCTTTCTGCGCAGCGCCGAGTACAGCTACCTTTCCTGTCCGGAAGACATCTACATGAGCCCCTCGCAGATCCGCCGGTTCTCGCTGCGCACCGGCGACGAGGTGAACGGGCAAATTCGACCGCCGCGCGAGAAGGAGCGGTTCTTCGCCATGATCAAGGTGGAGTCGATCAATCGCGAGTCGCCGGAAAAGATGAAGCATCGGGTGCCTTTCGAGAATCTCACGCCCCTGTTTCCGACCGAGCGCCTGATCATGGAAACCACGGCCGACGGCATCGAAATGCGGGTCATGGATCTGGTCACCCCGATCGGACGCGGCCAGCGCGGCCTGATCGTGGCCGCCCCGCGCACCGGCAAGACGGTGCTCATGCAAAAGGTGGCGAACAGTGTCGCCGTCAACAATCAGGATGTCATTCTGATGGTTCTGCTGATCGACGAGCGCCCCGAGGAAGTCACCGAAATGAAGCGCATGGTCAAGGGCGAAGTCATCCACTCCACCTTTGACGAACGTCCGGAGCGTCATGTGCAAGTGGCCGAAATGGTGATCGAAAAGGCCCGCCGCCAGGTGGAGCACGGCCGCCATGTGGTTATCCTGCTCGACAGCATCACGCGTCTGGCGCGCGCCTACAACACGGTCGAGCCGCACAGCGGCCGCATTCTTTCCGGGGGGGTCGACGCCAACGCCCTGCACAAGCCCAAGCGCTTCTTCGGCGCCGCCCGCAACATCGAGGAGGGCGGCAGCCTGACCATCATCGCCACCGCCCTGGTCGATACCGGCAGCCGGATGGACGAAGTGATTTTCGAGGAGTTCAAAGGCACCGGCAACATGGAGCTGCATCTCGACCGGCACATGATCGACAAGCGTATTTTCCCGGCGATCAATATCGAGCGCAGCGGCACTCGCCGCGAGGAACTGCTCCTGCATCCCGACGAATTGGAGCGCATGTGGCAGTTGCGCCGGGTGTTCAACGGAGTGCCGCCGGTGGAGGCGATGGAGCTGTTGATCAAGAAACTCAAGAAAACCCAGCACAACGCGGAATTCCTGTTGTCTTTGCAAGTTTAAAAAATGACTCTAAAATACGGCTTGTGCGAGCGCCGGCCAATCGTCGGCAGCCCAACTTTAGAATTGTATTTCAACAGGGAGAGCGAAAGATGGAAACGATTCTTTGTCCGTATTGCGAGTGTCGAGTGATGGTGCGCGACGTGGACGACGAAGGCGGCATGTGCCCGGAATGCGGAGCCGTGATCACCGGCGCCGCCATGCTCAGTCTCAACGATTCCTTCGACGACGAGGACGAAGATGACGATCCGCGGGAGGACGAGCTGCTGGATCTGGACGACGAGATCGACGACGAAGACGAAGAAGAAGACTTTTAAGCGGCCATAATGAGTCAACAAGCCTCCCATATTTACGATGAAAGCAAGATCAAGACGCTGAGTTCGCTGGAGCATATCCGGACTCGCCCGGGGATGTATATCGGGCGGCTTGGCGACGGCTCGAACCCGGACGACGGCATTTATGTGCTGCTCAAGGAGACGATCGACAACAGTGTCGACGAATTCATCATGGGGCACGGCCGCAAGGTCGAGCTGACCCTGGCGCCGGAAGGCCGGTTTCGGGTGCGCGACTACGGCCGCGGCATTCCGCTCGGCAAGGTGGTCGATTGCGTCTCCCAGATCAATACCGGGGCGAAATACAACAGCGATGTCTTCCAGTTCTCGGTTGGCCTTAACGGAGTCGGGACCAAGGCGGTCAACGCCCTGTCTGGCGAGTTCAGAGTCAGGTCGGTGCGCGAAGGCAGATTCAAAGAGGCCAGATTTCAGGAGGGCGAGCTGGTCGGGGAGCTGGACGGTGAGACGGAGGAGCCGAACGGCACTGAAGTGGAATTTCAGCCGTCGTCCGAATTCTTCCCCGACTTTCAATTCGACGAAAAGCACATTCGCCGTCGTCTGCGCAACTACGCCTGTCTGAACAGTGGTCTCGCGCTTTGGCTGAACGGCGAGAAGTTTCTGTCGCGCAATGGCCTGCTCGACCTGCTTGAGGAAAAGGTCGACCAGGAGAAGGTCTATCCGATCGTCTATTCCAAGAACCAGCATTTGGAATTCGCCTTCTGCCACACCCAGAGCTACGGCGAGACCTACTATTCCTTTGTCAACGGACAGTACACCAAGGATGGGGGAACGCACCAGTCGGCCTTTCGCGAGGGGATTCTCAAGGGGGTCAATCAATACGTCGGCAAGAACCTGGACGGCAACGATGTGCGCAACGGGATCGCGGGGGCGATCGCGATCAAGCTGCAGGAGCCGGTGTTCGAGTCGCAAACCAAGAACAAACTCGGCAACAACGAGATTCGCGGCGAAATCGTGGGCAAGGTCAAGGAGGCGGTCGCCACCTATCTCTACCAGCATCGGGAGATTGCCGATGTTCTCCTGGACAAGGTTCAGCGCAACGAGAAGATGCGCCGGGAAATTCAGAATGTTCAGAAGCAGGCCCGGGAAAAGGCGCGCAAGGGGATGCTCAAGATTCCCAAGCTGCGAGACTGCAAATACCATTTGAACGACGGCAGCGAAAAGGGCGCCAACTCGATGCTCTTTCTGACCGAGGGTCAGTCGGCGGCCGGTTCGATGATCAGTTGCCGCGATGTCGACACTCAGGCCATCTTCTGCCTCAAGGGCAAACCTCTGAACTGCTTCGGACACCGCCAGGAGACGGTATACAAGAACGAGGAGCTGTACTTTGTCATGCGGGCGCTCGGGATCGAGGAGGGAATGGAGAACCTGCGCTACGAGAAGATCGTTCTGGCCACCGACGCCGATGTCGACGGACTGCACATCCGCAATCTGCTGATCACCTTTTTCCTCACTTTTTTCGAGCAGTTGGTGCTTAGCGAGCACGTCTATATTCTGGAGACTCCATTGTTCCGCGTGCGCAACAAGAAGGAGACCGTCTATTGCTACGATCTCGGAGAGCGCGATCATGCCACCCGGCATTTGGGCAAGAATTGCGAGGTCACCCGGTTCAAGGGGCTGGGCGAAATTTCACCCAGTGAATTCGGTCAGTTTGTCGGAGCGGATATTCGGCTCAAGCCGGTGACGGTCGACAACATGCACCATGTGCCGGTTCTGCTGAACTTTTTCATGGGGCGCAACACTCCGGAACGAAGGGACTACATCATGGAGAGGCTGGTGTGAGCAGGCGGAGACCGGCCTGAAAAGCCTTGGCGGAGCGACCAGCCCGGGAGCCTGTCGCGAGCTTGGTCGATCGGACGGATCAGGCAGATCGGACGGTTCGGACGCCTATGCGCCCGAACCAATCAGCAACGGCTGTGAAATGGAATAGTGTGCCGAATGAGCCAGGAACCAAACAACCAGCCGGCGGCGGAAGCCGTCGACAACGATTCCTCCACAGATGAACTCGACCGCGAAGCGGGAGGCGACGGCGACTCTCCGTTTGTCGGATTCGAGGACGATTTCCTGCAGGACATGATGAGCGGCAACTTTATCGAGTACGCCTCGTACTCGATCAAGGAGCGGGCCATTCCCCATGTCGACGATGGCCTGAAGCCGGTGCAGCGGCGCATTCTCCACGCGCTCCACGAGAAGGACGACGGGCGCTACCACAAGGTGGCCAACATCATCGGCCACACTATGCAGTACCACCCGCACGGCGACGCCTCGATCGGGGACGCTCTGGTGGTGCTGGCCAACAAGCGGTATTTTATTGATCCGCAGGGTAACTTCGGCAATATCTTCACCGGCGACCAGGCCTCGGCCGCCCGCTATATCGAGTGTCGCCTGACCCCGCTCGCCCGCGAGGTATTGTTCAATCCCGAGATCACCGAGTTCATCGACTCCTACGACGGCCGGAATCGGGAGCCGGTCACGCTGCCGGCCAAGGTGCCGGCCTTGCTGATGCTCGGTGCCGAGGGGATCGCGGTCGGTATGCGCACCCGCATTCTGCCCCACAATTTCGGCGAACTGCTCAAGGCTCAAATCCGCCTTCTGCAAGACAAGTCGGTCAAGGTGCATCCCGACTTTCCGACCGCCGGCACCATGGATGTCAGCGAGTACGAGGACGGCTACGGCAAGGTCAAGGTGCGGGCCCGCATCGAGATTGTCAACGACAAGACCCTGGCCATCCGCGAAATCCCCTACACCACCACCACCGAATCGCTGATCGCCTCGATCGAGGATGCGGTGCGCAAAAACAAGATAAAGATTTCCTCGATCAACGACTATACGGCGGAGCGGGTGGAAGTCGAAATCACTCTGCCTCGCGGCATTCATGCCGAAGAGACCAGGCAGCAGCTCTTCGCCTATACCGACTGCGAACTCAACCTCAGCTCTCAAATCATTGTCATTCGCGACAACCGCCCGGTGCAGGTCGGGGTCTCCGATGTCCTGCGCCACACCACCGACCGGCTGCTGGCATACCTGAAGCGGGAACTGGAAATCGAGCTGGGCAAACTGCACGACCGGTTTCACGAAAGAAGCCTGATTCGCATCTTCATTGAAAACCGCATCTATAAGAGAATCGAGGAATGCACCAGCTACGAGGCGGTGGTCGGCGAGGTTCGCGCCGGACTCGCGCCCTTCCGCGATCAACTGCGCCGGGAGATCGGCGATCAGGATATTGAAAAGCTTCTGCAAATTCAAATTCGCCGAATTTCACGCTTCGACCTCGACAAGATCAACGATGAGCTGAACGATATTCTGGCTCGCATCGAACAGGCCAAACAGGCTCTCGACCAGTTGGTGGAGTACGCGGTTTCCTACTTGAAGGGGGTGCTTAAGAAGTTCGCCAAAGAATTTCCGCGACAGACCGAGATCACCGACTTGCAGGAGGTCGACGCCCGCGAAGTCGCTCTGCGCAACATCAGGGTTGGCCACGACCGGCAGGGGCACTTTGTCGGCTCCGAAGTCCGCAACAGCAATAAGAGCGAGGATCCCTTGCTGTGCAGCGAATTCGATCGCCTGGTTCTGCTCAAGGGCGACGGTTCGTTCAAGGTGGTGCCGGTGCCCGAGAAGCTGTATGTCGGCGCGGTCAAGTACGTCTTTGTCGCCGACCGCAACCAGGTCTATTCAATGGTCTATCGCGACCGCAAGACTCGTCGCCATTTTGCGAAGCGCTTCAGGATCGACCGGTACATCATGGAGCGCGAGTATCGCACGGTTCCCAAGGGTTGCCTGGTCGAGGCGATCTATACCAACTACGGGGTGGTTCTGCGCGGCGAGTTCAAGCACAAGAGCAAGGGCGGAGACGAGGCGGCGGAAATCGATTTCGAGTATGTGGAAATGCGTTCCACCACCGCTCGCGGCTTCAAGGTTTCCGACCGGGAGGTCGCCTCGTTCACGCAAGTTCGGCGCGGCTCTGCCACGCCGCTCGACAACGGCTCGAAAAAGCCGGAGGCCGCGGACGCGCCGGAAGCCAGGCCGGAAGGGGAGCCGCGCAAGGCCGGCAAGCCGCCGCCGCCGCCGAGCCGCCGTAAAACCCGAAAAACCGCGGCTCAAAGTCCGCAACCCCCGGAGGCGGCAGAACCGGCCAAGGTCGCCGAAGCGAATGCCAAGGCCGGGACTGGGTCGCGAACCGGATCCGGCGCCGAGGCAAAGTCTGCGGAGTCCGCAGCTCAGGACTCGCCCGGGCGACCGGCCGAAGCAGAAGCCGATCCGGCCGCCGTCAAGCCGGCCGGCCGCCTTTTGATTGACGAGGACACTCCGTTCTTCCTCGAATAGCAGGAGGCCGCAACTTGATCGCCACCGTTCTTTCCTCGCTTCTGCCGATCTTTCTGATTATCGGGCTTGGCGCTGTTTTGCGGACATCGCAGTTTATGCCGCCCGGTTTTTTTGCCGGCCTCAATCGTCTGGCCTTTTATGTCGGTCTGCCGGTTCTTCTCTTCTCGCGCATCGCCACCTCGACCATCGAGAGCGGCCCGGCTCTGCGCATTCTCTGGGTATTGCTCGCGGCAACCGCGCTGGTTGTCGCGCTTGCCTATGTCTGCGCACGCCGTCTGCGCCTTGACGGCGGCGGGCGGGGGGCTTTCGTGCAGGCCGCTCTGCGCGGCAATCTGGCCTATATCGGCCTGCCCGTCATTCTCTACGCGATGGCCGGCGACAGTCCGGCGGCCAGCCAGATCGAAACTACCGCCATGCTGGTGCTGGCGCCGCTTGTGCCGATCTACAATATTGTCTCGATCATTGTCCTGACCAAGGCTGCGAACCATCCAGAAGATCGTCCCGGAGCCATGGCTCTGCTCGGCAGAATTCTTGGCAACCCCTTGCTTGTCGCCTGTCTGCTCGGGCTGGCGGTGGCCGTCGCCGGAATCAGCCTGCCTAGTTTTCTCCTGCGCACCATGCGGCCGCTCGGCCAGATGGCGTTGCCCCTGGCTCTGCTGGCGATCGGCGCCGCCCTTACCCGGGAAAGCCTGAGAGGCCGATTCGCCCCGAGTTTCGCGGCCTCCGTCCTGAAGGTGGTGGCCGCGCCCGCTCTCGGCTGGCTGCTTGGCCGCCTCTTCTCCCTGCCTGCCGACGAGTTGCGGATGGCCATGATTTTTCTCGCCTGTCCGACCGCCGTCACCAGCTATGTCATGGCGCAGCAGTTGGGGGGTGACGAAGGGCTGGCCGGCTCCAGTGTCGTGCTCAGTACTCTGTTGTCGTTTTTCGCCCTGACAGCCGTGCTCCTGCTGCCACTTTCCTGGCTGGGCTGATTCTTTTTCTGGCGGGCGGGCTGGGGTGCGGGCTGGGGGCCCGCACCAAAACGCCCTGGATTAATCACACGCCTGGGGTCTTGCGGCAAATCCAAATGTGCCCTGGAGGGGCACCTCAACCCAGGGCGAACGGAGCGGCGCACCGCCGCGCGACCAGGCAGTCCGATTATGCGTATCCTTCTTGGCCGTCCGGTCATGGTGTCGGGGATTCTGGCGGGGCAAGCAAAAGCTCGCGCAACTTGAATATCTCGCGAGCCTCGGCGGGGGATGACGCGGCTTGGGCGGCGGCCAGGGTCTGCCGCAAATGATCCGGCCAGAACAGGGTGCCGGACAGGCTGGCAGCCAGCCTCTTGGCCCAGTCCGGAACCAGTCCGCGGCCGGGGTCGATCCCGACCCGGGCCAGGCGGCCGTCGCGGCAGCACAGCCGCCAGTTGATCTCCCCGGTCGGGTGTGCGGTGCGCAGGTCGACCGAGAAGGCGGGGCTGCGTCCGACTATCCACTTGTCGTCGCGATATTTTTCGCGATACTTCCGCCATCCGGGGAAACGTCGATTTGCATTTCTCGGTTCGACTTCAGCCGTGATTGCGGCCTGGGCATAGACTTCCCGAAAGACTTCGATGACGGCGTGCTCGAAAGCCTCCGCCGTCAATCCGGGATAATGGTCGGCAAGGTTGACCACCGACGACACGGTCGAGGCGACGGAGCGACCTTGAATGGCGCGGGCGAGATTGGGCTCCGGCCGCAGGGCGGCCCGCAGGCGCGACAGATTGCTGGCGATCAGCATGGTGCCGTGCTGCAGGCTGGTCCGACCGGTCAGGGCGAAGGCGGAGCCGGCGATTTTAAGGCGGTTGAAGAGCAGGTCGTTGCGCGGGCTCAGACGAGCCTCGACTCCCAGTCTTTGCAGGGCGCTCAAGGCCAGTTCCAGATGGGCTTGCGGCCGATAGCCGGCCCGGGAGCCGACCATGGCGTAGTTGCAGTTGCCGGGGTCGTGATAGACCGCGCCGCCGCCGGAACAGCGGCGCAGCACCGGAACCGCCTGGTTGCGCAATGCGGCAAGCGCGCATTCGCGCCAGGGATTCTGGTTGCGCCCGACAATTACCGAGGGGTTGTTGCGGAAGAGGAAGAGAACCGGCGATTGCGGGTTGCCTTCCCGGAGCAGCCATTCTTCGAAGGCGAGGTTGAAGGACGGCTCGCGGGAGAGGGATAGGAAAATGTGCGGAGCGGCGGCGGATTGCGGGTTCAAGGCTGAGAGATGCTCCTTCAGGGGGCGGCTGGCGGACGCAGGCGGTAGACCTGGCCTTCCAGCTCGATTTCGAGGAAGCGCGGCTGGATGTCGACGACGCGGGCGCCGCCGACTAGTTGGTCGCCGACATTGACCACTCGATTGTTGACGATCGCCATGGCCGAGGCCCCGGCCTTGGCGATCAGGGTGACCTGATAGTTCTTCTCGACGGTTTCAATGGATAGCTGCTCCCCTCTCTCGGGCGCGGCCGCCCGCGAAGGCAACTGCAGGTGGGGAAAGAGGCGTTCACCAAGCCGGGAGGCGGTTTCGGCTCGGCTCCGGCTGACTTCCTCTTTCTTTAGGGGATCCGGAGTCTCCGGGAAAAAGTAGTTCAGCATGGTCAATACGGTGCCCGCGACTAGGATGGCCGCGCTGATCACGACTAGCAGAACAATGGCCAGCGTTTTCCAGCGGTTGCGGGGCGGCGGCTCGGGCGGCGCCGGTGGCGGCGGCACCTGCGGCGCCTGCCACCTTTGCCCATCGTGCGGCTCGCCTACCTTCAGTTTGCCGGCCGACTTTTCGGAGCCGTTCTGCAGTTGTTTCAAGGCATCGCTGACCAGACTCATTGGAAAGTCCCCTCCAGCTCTCGCTCCGCCAGCTTGACAAGGCGTTGGTTGATGCGGTTGGTGCGCCTGACAAAGCTCCCGAGCAGCGCCTTGTCGGCCAGGGCGTTGATCAGGCGCGGAATGCCTTTTGAGTAGCGATGGATGCGACGCACCGCCGAGCGTTCGAAATAGGGAATGCCCTGGCTGCCGGCGATACTGATCCGATGCTGCAGATAGCGCTCGGTGTCCTCTTCGCTGAGCGGGCCGAGATGATAGCGGATGGTGATCCGCTGGCGCAGTTGCCGCAGCTCGGTGGCGTTCAGCTTGTCGCGCAGCTCCGGCTGTCCGATCAGAATGATCTGGAGCAGCTTGCGGTCGTCGGTCTCCAGATTGGAGAGCAGGCGCAGGTTTTCCAGCATGGCGGTCGGCAGGTTCTGGGCTTCGTCGATCACCACTACCGCCAGTCTGCCGGCCGCCGTCTGCTCGAGCAGAAAGCGGTTGAGCCGTTCGTAGTTGGTCGAGCGCGTGTTGGTTTTGGTCTCCACTCCGAAGTCCTGCAGAATGGTGCGCAGCAGCTGGCTTTCCGAAAGCATCGGATTGAAAACCAGCGCGGTGATGTAGCGGCTGTCGAGCTGCTCGAAGAACTTCCGGCACACGGTGGTCTTGCCGCAGCCGACTTCTCCGGTCAGTTGGATAAAGCCTTTGCGATCCTGAACTCCGTAGTGGAGATGCTGCAGCGCTTCCTGGTGGGCATCGCTCAGAAAGAGAAAGCGCGGATCCGGTGTGATGTTGAACGGCGCCTCGCGGAAGCCGTAGTAATCGTAGTACACGACACGCAATCCAAAGTTGGTTTCGAGGTTGTTGCAAGGGCTGTTGATTGTTGCCTGCTAATAATATAGCGGAAATTTGGCCGATTACATGCGTGTCGGCAATAAAATCGGATTCCCGGCGTTATATTGAATCAGGACTTCGATCTTTTGCATATTGCTAGCCTGATTAATTCATGCGAATATGGAACAGGAAGCATGAGAAGGGGCAATAAGCTGCCGCAGTTCCGCGTTTGCGCGGCAGTGGAGGCGGTGCTTCAGCCCGCCGGTCGCAGGAAGGCATGCTTTAACCACTAATCTTCACTAATGACACCGGAAAATATATTTTACCACCCGCTTTGCGGCGGAGCCTTGAGCGTTGCCCTCGTTATTGGCGTGGCGGGTTGCCGGACTCCCGCGGTCTGGCGCCGCCAAGCCGACAAAGCGGCCTATCGGGCGATCGAAAAAGCCCGTGAGCAGGCGCTGGGGCAGCAGGCCGCGCCGTTTGCCGTGGAACGCCCTTCGGATACCTTTCGCCGCCGTTTGTTCGAGCAGCAGGACTTGCCGATTTCCGACCCCGCCTTTCTCGGTCTCGACACTCTGCCTGAAATCCGGCGCTGGCCGGATCGCGACTACCTGAAGCGGGCAACTCTGCGGCCGCCGGATTGGTTTGCCGCCGAGTCCGACGAGGCGGCGGCTCCGGCCGGCTCGAAGATTCCGGTGCTGACCTTGATTGACGCTTTGCAGGCGGCCGCCTACAACAGTCGCGAATATCAAAATCGCAAAGAGGCCTTGTTTGCCGCCGCGCTCGGCCTGGATCTTGAGGCCGAAGCCTTCCGCGGCACCCTGGGCGCCATGCTGCGGGGCGAAATCAGCAGCGACCTGCGCGGTGACGAGGCGGTTTCCGGGGCGACCGGCAGGCTGGAACCGAGTTTTTCCCGTCGACTGGCCGGCGGTTCCCGAATCGCCGCGTCGCTGACCGTGGACTTGGTCAAGTTGTTGACGCAGAGCCGCGCTTCCTCGTGGGGCTTGCGGGCGGACACCGGGGTTACGATTCCCCTGGGCCGCGGAGCCGGCCGGCATATTGCGCGGGAGCCCCTGACCCAGGCGGAGTTTGATCTTTTGTACGCGGTTTGGGAGTTCGAGCGTTTCAAGCAGGGGTTCTCGGTGCAGATCGCGAACGCCTATTTCAATGTGCTGGCGCAGCGCGATCAGGTGGACAATGCCGAAGACAACTACCGTCGGCTTCTTGAGTCGGCCCGGCGTACCCGGCAGTTGGCGGCGGCCGGGCGGCTGCCCGAGATCCAGGCCGATCAGGCGGCCCAGGATGAACTGCGCGCCCGCAATCGCTGGATTGCCGCGCGCCAGGCCTACGCGAGGCAGTTGGACAACTTCAAGTTGAGCCTGGGGTTGCCGCCGGATGCCGAGCTGGAACTTGACGATGGCGAGCTGGAGCAGGTTTCCGCCTTCGTCAGGCAGCGCCTGCCGGAGGCTTTCACCGACCTTGCCCAGGCCGAGGAGGAGGAGGTCGACTTTTCCGTGCCGGTCGCGGCCGGCCCGCTTGAAATGGCGGAGGCGACGGCGCTCGAGCTGGCCTTCGAGCATCGCCATGACTTGCGGATTGCGCAGAGTCGGGTGTACGACGCGCAGAGGAAAGTGGTGGTCGCCGCCGACCAGTTGAAGATCGAGGCCACGCTCGGCGGCAGCGGCGCTTTCGGCGAAGGTCGCGGACTGGCCGGCGCCGACTCCGAGAATGCCCGTTTGCGACCCGAGGAAGGGGTTTATTCCTCCTTCCTTTCGCTTGATTTTCCCTGGCGTCGGACGGCGGAACGGAATCGCTACCGGCAAAGTCTGATTAATCTGGAGCGGGCGCTGCGCGAGGCGCAGGACAGCGAAGACCAAGTCAAGGTTCAGGTGCGCAACCAATTGCGCAACTTGCAGGAGGCTCGCGAGACCTTGCGGATTCAGTCGCAGGCGGTGCGCGTGGCCAGCCGTCGGGTCGAGAGCACGGACTTGTTCCTGGAAGCGGGACGGGCGGCGATCCGTGATGTGCTGGAGGCGCAGGAAGCCTTGATTTCGGCCCGCAACTCGTTGACCGCCGCGATCGTGGCCTATCGGATGGGGGAGCTTGAACTGCAGCGCGACCTGGGAGTCTTGCAGGTGGCGGAGGACGGGTTGTGGCGCGAGTTCGAACCGTGAGCGGCCGCGACCTGCCGGCAACACGGTCGTCCCTGCCCTGACCACACGAAAGGTGGTCAGGTGAGCGGCTATGTTTTTTAACCACGAAATACGCGAAACACGCGAAAAAGGGCACTTACGCCACCACCGGGCGCGATCCGTCTGATCCGTCCGATCCGTCCGGTCTGATGTGGAAAGTGTTATCCCCAAACTTGAATTATTCAGCATAAAATCGGGAATTGAATGATGAATGCAGTTTCAGGCAGTGAAGTTTCACAAACTAGGGGGCAACGGTTGCTCTCCAGTTCCGGCTGGTCGCCGCGGCGACCTCGCTTTTGGCTTGCTCTGATCGTTTTTGCGGTCGTGGTCGCGATCGGTTTTTGGCTGTCCGGAGATGGCGGCGAGCTTGAGACGCGCCCGGTTTTCGAGGTTCGTCGCGGCCCGCTCACGATCAGTGTGGCCGAGTCGGGGTCGATTCGCGCCTTGAATCAGGCCGAGATCAAGAGCGAGGTCGAGGGGCAGTCCACGATTCTCTACCTGGTCGAGGAGGGGACGCATGTCGAAAAGGGCGAACTGCTGGTGGAGCTGGACGCCTCGCGGCTCAACGAATCCCTGGTCGATCAGCAAATCCGGGTTCAGAATGCGGAGGCCGCATTCATTCGGGCTCGCGAAAACCTGGCGGTAACCCGCAATCAGACCGAGGCCGACATTGCGCGGGCCGAGTTGGATTTGCAGTTTGCCCGCGAGGATTTGGTCAAGTACGAGCAGGGTGATTTCCCGAAGCAGGTCAAGGAGCTGGAGTCCCGCATTACCATGGCGCGCGAAGAGATGGAGCAGGCGGCCGGCACCCTGGCCTGGTCCGAGCAGTTGTTCGGGGAGCAGTACATTTCGCAAACCGAACTGGATCGCGACCGACTGGCCTATCAGCGGGCGCAGTTGAACCATGATCTGGCCTTGGCCGACATGGAACTGCTCGACAACTTCACGCACAGCCGTCGGCTTGACGAGTTGCGCAGCAACGCGCAGCAGGCCGAGATGTCGCTGGAGCGCGTGCGCCTGCGGGCTTCCGCCGACATTGTCCAGGCGGAGGCCGAGCTGAAGGCGCGCGAATCGGAGTTCTCCCGACAGCGCGACCGTCTGGCCAATATCAATCAACAGATCGAGAAGACCAGGATCCTGGCTCCGCAGAGCGGCATGGTGGTGTACGCCACTACCGGCCAGGCCCGGCGCTGGCAGGCCAGCGAACCTTTGCAGGAGGGGCAGACGGTGCGGGAGCGCCAGACTTTGATCCTGCTGCCTTCGCCCGGATCCATGATGGTTGAAGTGAAGGTTCACGAGTCGGCCTTGGAAAAGGTGAGGGTCGGTCAGTCGGTGCGGGTCACGGTGGATGCGCTGCCGGGGCGCGAGTATCGCGGGCGGGTGGTCAGGATCGCACCTTTGCCGGATGCCGCCAGCAGTTGGCTGAACCCGGACTTGAAGCTGTACAATACCGATATTCACCTGGACAACGCGACTCCCGAGATTCGCACCGGCATGACTTGCCGGGCCGAGGTTCTGGTGGATCATTATCCGAACGCGCTTTTTGTCCCGATTCAGGCGGTGATTCGAGTCGGCAATCAACCGACGGTTTACGTGCGTTCGCGCAGCGGTGAATTTGAGCCAAGACCGGTGGAGATGGGGTTGGACAACAACCGCATGGTGCATGTCCTCGAGGGCTTGGCCGAGGGGGAAGTGGTGCTTTTGGCGCCG
Organism: Lentisphaeria bacterium; assembly: GCA_007130365.1. GTDB lineage: Bacteria > Verrucomicrobiota > Lentisphaeria > Oligosphaerales > PUNB01 > SLSR01. The sequence goes on along the minus strand of SLSR01000233.1, from coordinate 11,211 downwards.
CCCCTGCGCGAGGCCGACCGACAGGATCGGGAGCAGGCGCCGGACGAGGCGGCCTCGGAAGTCGAGCCAATGGGGGCTCCGGTTCCCGACCCTGCACTACCTCCGAGCGCGGTTGAATCTCCTGCACCCGAGGTCGGTGAAGCGTCGCCGCGCGGCGGGCAAAGACGCGGTGAGCGAGGCGGGGATATGCCCCCTGGAGCGGGCGCAGACCCGCGGCCACGTAGCCCGCGCGAGGGAGGTCGACCGCCTGAGGGCGGCCGGCCAGAGGGCGGACAGCGGAGGCCGGAGGGCTGAAGCCGCGCCGGGGCTGCCGCGTAAACGCGGAACTGCGGCGGTTGCATGATGCGGCGTGGGCCGGTGGTAATACGGTCGTCCCCGGCCGTATCGGGGAGCAGCCACATTTTATGGACACAAGAGTTGTCCAGCCATTTAGCTTGCAAGTGGTCAGGTGGCGCAGGGGCGGTTGTCTGATCTGTCTGATCCGTCCGATTAGTCCGATCTGATGCAGGAAGTGTTAGAGGAACTTGACCCGTTAATTAATCAGACTAACAGGAACTGGTAGAACTAAAACATGACCTTGCAGGCAACCAACAAGGGTGCGGCCATCGAGTTGCGCGAAGTGCGCAAGACTTATATCATGGGCAGTCAGGAGGTGCATGCCCTGGCCGGAGTGACCATGACTTTCGGGATCGGCGAGTATTGGGCGATTATGGGGGCCAGCGGTTCGGGCAAGAGTACCATGCTGAACCTGCTCGGCTGTCTGGATCGGCCGACTTCGGGCAATTACCGGCTCTATCGGGAGGATGTCGGCAGTCTCGACGACAATCGTCTCAGCGATTTGCGGTTGCGCTATCTCGGCTTTGTCTTTCAGAGCTTTAATCTGATTCCCCAGCTCACGGTCAGGGAGAACATAGAACTGCCGCTTTTCTATCTTGGCTGGGATGCCCTGCACAGTGCGGAGCGGGCGGCCGAGCTGGCCGAGCAGGTTGGTCTGGGCGACCGGCTTGGCCATCGGCCGGCTGAACTGTCCGGCGGCCAGCAGCAGCGGGTGGCGGTGGCTCGCGCTCTGGCCAACGATCCGAAGATCATTCTGGCCGATGAACCCACCGGCAATCTCGACAGCTCGACCAGCGCCCAGATTATGGATCTGCTGCAGACCTTGAACGAGCAGGGCAAGACCATCGTCATGGTCACGCACGAATCGGATATCGCGGCGCGGGCCGGCCGCCGCCTGCACATGCGCGACGGTCTGATCGACCGCATGGAATGAACAGGAGTCAAGGCCATGATTGTGGCTCGCACCATATTGAACATTAGGCTGGGGCTGAAGACCCTGATGCTGCACAAGCTGCGCTCGATGCTGACGATGCTCGGAGTGGTTTTCGGGGTCGGCTCGGTGGTTGCCATGCTGGCGGTCGGCGAAGGTGCCAGCATGCAGGCGCTGGAGCAGATTCGCAGCCTGGGATCGCATAATATCATCATCGATTCGATCAAGCCGATCGACGATGAACAGAGCGGCGACTCCGGGGCGCGAATGAGTGTGTACGGCATTACCTACAACGATCAGATGCGGATCGCGGAAAGCTTTGGCGACGTGCGCCGGATTGTGCCGGTCAAGGTTTTGCGGCAGGAGGGCAGGCTGGCCGGTCGGGCGCTTGATCTGCGCGTGGTCGGCACCACCCACGAGTGGTTCGAGCTGGTGCAGAGGCCGCTGCTGGCCGGCCGGGTGTTGGTCGGCGAGGATCTTCATCGCGGGGGCAATCCGGTGGTGCTCACCGAGTTTGGGGCGCGCCGTCTGCTGGCCGCCTCCAATGTGATCGGCCAGTCCCTGCGCATTGGCGCCTATGTCTACGAAGTGGTGGGGATTGTCGAAAGCGAAGAGGGCGTAGCCGGAGGGCAAACCCCGGATCAGCAGATCGACGCCTATATCCCGATCCAGGTGGCGCGCCAGCGCTACGGCGACATTTCAGTGCGTCGGCAGGCGGGGTCGCAGGAGATCGAGCAGGTCGATCTGCACCAGTTGATCGTCGAGGTCGACGAATTGGAGCATGTGGAGAGAACCGCCGCCGGGATCGCCGCCATGTTCGAGCGCTTTCACGGACGGCCGGACTATGCGATCCGCGTGCCCCTGGCGCTTTTGCGACAGGCCGAAGCCACCAAGCGGACTTTCAACATCGTCCTGGGCTCGATCGCCGGGATCAGCCTGCTGGTCGGCGGGATCGGGATCATGAACATTATGCTGGCTTCGGTCACCGAGCGGACGCGTGAAATCGGGGTGCGCCGGGCGATCGGAGCCAAGCGCCGCCAGATTACGGGGCAGTTCCTGATTGAAACCATGGTGCTCTCCGGGCTCGGCGGCGCGGTCGGGATCGGGTTCGGGGTGTCGATCCCGGCCTTGATCACGATGATTGCCGACATGCCGACCGTGATCACCGGCTGGTCGATCTTTCTGTCGGTCGGGATTTCGCTTTCCGTCGGCATTGTCTTCGGACTGTACCCGGCGGTGCGCGCCGCCAACCTCGACCCGATCGTGGCCTTGCGCCATGAATAGCCGGGCGGCAGCCAGAAACAGGCCACGGAAACGGCATTGTTGTCCCACTCTGGAATACATTGACACCTGCATTAGAATGAAGACTAAATGAAAACCCCATCGATTGTGTAGAATTGCGCCGCCACCGGGCTTGTCCCGGTGGAGCGAAGGTTGGAGGGGGAGTTGACGCAAAGCGTCAAAGGTTAATAGCCCCAGGTATCAACCTGGGGTTTTGCCCCCCTCCGTTATTGCGCCCCGACAGGGGCGCGGTTGCCTCGTTGGAATAATTCACGAAGCCAGTGTGGTGCAGATGTGCGACCTGCCTGCCGCGCCAAGACACGCGGCGCAGGCATGGCGCACAGGCAGGCGGAAGGCATGACGCTGTATAGGCATACCGCGAATGACTCATGGTCGAATTCGCATTAATCAATCGGGTCAGGCGAGCGGGAACAGCGGTTTGATATGGCGCTCGAGTATGTTTTCCCGAACCCCGGCGCCGATGACCTCCCGGTTCTGCTCAAGAGCCTCCAGGTAGCGGTCGCCCATTTCGGCCGCCACCTTGTAGCCGACGTGCAGGAGTTGCCGGAAGCCGGAGTTGAACCGGGGTTCGCTTGGGTCGTGGCGCAGATGCGCGACATAGGTCGGGCCGTCCCAGTCCGCCACTTGTCGCGGGTCGGGCAAGGCCGACTCGTCGATGTCGATGACGGTGGCGTAGGGGCGGGCCAATTCTTCGCGCCGCCGATAGGCCTGGCGGTAGATTTCCCCGGCCATGGCCAGGCCGTCGCCGCCGGCGGCGGCCAGACCCGCGCATTCTTCGAGCCAGGTGGTGCCGGCGGTCTTCAGGTGGATGCCGCTGTCGAATTCCTGCATAACCCGGCGCATGGCGGGGTAGATCGAGAACTTGTCGCTGCCGGAATGCACGCTGAGCTTCAGGTTGGCCGGCAGATCGAACCGCTTGACCGCCTCGCGCACGACTGCGGTGTCCTCTTCGAACTCCAGTTCGAACGCGGCCGGATCGCCGACATAGTCCACTCCCTTGTTGAAGCGGCCGGAAAACTTGGGGGCAATGGTCTGGGCCGGGATTCCGGCTTCGGCCACGGCCGCCAGGATGAAGAACAATTCGGCCGGCTGCTGGGGAGAGGCGGTCTCGTCCATCGAAACCTCGACAACGCAGGCGTCGCCCTTGACGGCTTTGATCGCGCGATAGATGGCCGCCGCCTGCTCGACCGCGAACAGATACTGTTCGGCGACTTGCCGGAGAAAACTTTCGGAAACTTCGATCCTGCGGTCGATGCCGGGGATCGTCAGTCTGCCGAGCAGCGAACCCTGGGACCGCACGAATTGGTCGACGCGGGCGGGCGCCGACGGCTGCCCGATCGCGTCCGCCACGTCGAGCGTGAAGAAGTCGGAGGGCTCGAGAAAGTCGTGCAGGTTGTCGGCGTTGATGTGGTCGGCGTCGACAAGGTAGGGCTTGCTCCAGCCGAGGGCGGCGACCGCGGCATCGGCCTCTTCCCGCACGGTCGCGGGCGTGCTGTGGATGGTGGTGTGTTCGCGGTGCGACTTGTTCCAGACCGGAGTGATTTCCAGCCCCAGTTCCGCCGCCTCGACAAAGGCTTGCAGTTGCGCCTTGCCCTGTCTCGCGAAGCGGTCGCCGATGCCGAATGAGTACTTGGTCAGTTTCATGGTAATCCTTTCCCTTGTGGTTTTGGTCGACTCGGATAGTCGACCTGCGGGGTTTGCTCCGTAGGGCGATAATCCGTCTCGGCCATGGTGTTTCAGATCATTCCGATTGATTCGCGTCAGTTTAAATGCCGCCGGTGACCTGGAGGGTCGAGCCGGTGACATAGGCGGCCTGCTCGCAGGCGAGGAAGAGGACGCAGGCCGCCACTTCCTCGGGGGTTCCGAAGCGCCGCAGCGCAATGTTCTGGCGATAGGCCTTGCGCTGTTCCTCCGGCAGGCTGGCGATGAAGTCGGTGTCGATAAAGCCTGGCGACACGCAGTTGGCCGTGATCTTTTTGCGGCCGACCTCGCGGGCCAGGGATTTGATGAAGGCCACCTGTCCCGCCTTGCTGGCCGCGTAGTTGGCCTGGCCGGGGAAGCCCAGTTGGCCGGAGGGCGAGGTGATGGCGATGATCCGTCCGTAGCGATGTCCGAGCATTTGCTGAACCGCGAACTTGGACATGGCATAGAGGCTGGTAAGATTGGTGTCGAGAACCGACTGCCATTCGTCGCGAGTCATCATGCCGACCACATTGTCGCGGCGGATGCCGGCGTTGCTGACCAGCACATGCAGCTGCTCGATCTCGGTTTCCAGCTTTTGGTAGAAGTCGGCCACCGCCTCGTAGTCGCTGACATCGAGCTGGCGGATGGTCAGGCGGTCGGCGAACTGGCGGTTGTGGTCGGTGAAGGCTTCGGCCGCCTGCCGATTGCCGGCATAGATCGCGACCACCCGCCCGCCGGCCGCGAGAAAGGCTTCCGCGATCGCGCGCCCGATGCCGCGAGTGCCGCCGGTGACCACAATGTTCTGACCACTGAAATCGTAGGATATCATTTGGTGTATTTCCCGGGGGTTGACTGTCGAGTTTCAAAAGATTAATCTATTCCGACCCCGTCCGATTGCAATTGGCGTGGTCGCGAGTGGCAGTTGGGGCGCCCGAACTCATGTTTAAGCGCAAATGGTGCGACCTGTTTTTTTTCGCAGTATTTCTTGACTTGGCAAAAACGCCGGTTATTTTATAAGACAGGCTGGGAATGGTTTCCAGCCGGGTTTCGGGAGACCAGCCAAAATCAAGAAAGGACAGGAAAAATGAAGAGAGGAAACGGTATGGTGCGGGTAGGTTTGGGTTGCGCATTGGGTCTGTGGCTGACTGCGATGGCGGCGTTGGCGATTGTTCCGCCGCCGTCGTCCTGGACCTTGGGGCCGGGCAATCTGTTCGGCAATGTCTGGATGGGACTCGGAGATGACGGCAATTTCTATTTTGCCGACAATCCGGGGATGGATGGTTTCCAGGAGGCCTGTGTCTGGGAATCTGACGGAGAACAGCATGTTTCCTTTACGATCGACGGCCATAGCTACAGTTGGTCGATGGATTCTGTCATCGCCGCGCTGGCAGGGGATTGCAGTGATGGTTCTTCGAGTTCTTCGAGAAAGTCTTCCGCGTTGCCAAATGGTTTGGGTAACGATATGATCATGATGAATGGGCATAACTTGCTTGAGATTCAAAGAGCACAAACTGAAGCTTTCAACGCAATCAACCTAGCTCTAATTATCTCTGGACCACAGGAATATAGACTACAGGGACCTAAGGGTTCTTGGGATGAATCTCGTCAGTATCTGCCGCCCGGCGAGGTTTTGCGGGAGTGGGGTGCGGATGTGCAGGCGGAGGCGGTCTATGGCGAGAAAAGTCTGCGCCTTCCCGGCTCGGGGGCGCGCGTCCTGGCCAAAACGGCGGGAACCGAGGTGGCCGTCAGGTTTTCGCAGGATCGTCTGCTGGTGGCCACCGGGCTGTCCTGGGAATCCACTTCCCTCGGCGGAATCTACAGCCTGCTCGATCATGAGACCTGGGGGTTGCGCGGCTACCTTCGCTATCGGGCGTTGATGCAGGCGGTGGAACAGGTCGATCTCGACTTCTTCGGCGGCGCATCGCTGCTGTGGACGCGCTACGAAAGGGAAATCCCGGGGTTGACCAAAGACACTCTGTACCTGGCGCCGGGACTTGGTTTGGCGGTCGGGCGCGATCTTTCATCCCTCGGTTATTTGCGCGCGCTCTACTTCTATCAGCCCCACTATGCCCTGGGCAGCGGCCGTCGCCAGGCGACCGGCGACCGCTACTTGCAGGTGCATAGCGTGGGGCTTTCGTGGAATGGCAGTCTTTATGCCGGCGAGAGCTTTGCCGGCTGGCTCGCCCTGCGCGGGCTCTACCAGTACACGCCGGGGCTGCCGGTCGGCTACGACCGGGACGGGGTGGCTACGGCGGCCGAGCTGGTCGGGCAATGGGGGCAGTGGTCGGCCAGAGTCACGGCCGATCACGTGATGGCCAACCGCAACCTGGGCAACAACTGGAAGCTTGGGCTGGCGGGCTATTATTCCTTTTAAATGGAAATATCGAAAAATGGCGCGGTTGCCGCGGCTTTGACGATCGCCCTGGCGGCAACGCTGTTTTCCTCGGGATGCGCCGGTCTGGCCGACCGGCGCGGACCGTCGGCGTTGGCGGATGCCGGTTCGACCTGGTCGGCGCCGCAGTGGCTCGGCGACGGTGGGTTGCGATTCGAGGAGGGCGATATCCTTCTGGTGCGGTCGCCGGAGGTTTTTTCGGCCTTGTTCGCGCGCCATGGTTCGGGCGGCGATTATTCGCACGCGATTCTGGTGGTTCGTTCGCTCGATGATGACGCGCCGATGGCCTTGCATATCATGGGGCGAGGCTTGCTGATGGAGCCTTTGCGGGAGCGCCTCGAAGCCTCGGCCCGAGTCGCGGTTCTGCGCCTGGGCGAGTCGGACGAAACCGCCGCCGCCAGGCTGCGGGCTGCGAGCCTCGCCTGGATCGAGCGCGACCGGGAACAGCGGCTGACCTTCAGTCTGCATGCCTGGGAGGGTTGGCGCGAGCAGCCCCTGACCTTCAACTGCGTCGGCCTGGTCAATCGGATTTATCGCGATGCCAACCTGTCGGAGCCTTTCCCGGCTCCCCCGGAACGTCCGGCGGACGAATGGCAGCGGTTGGTTCGGCGATATTTCGATCTGGACTTGACGACTCTGCCCGGCACCGGCGAAGTTGTCGGCAACCCCGCCTTTGTCTGGCTCGGGGCGGGGGAGAATCCGGAGTTCGATCCGCGCATTCTGGCCGTGCAGGACGAGATTGTCGATGCCGTGCATGGGTTCGCCCTGGCCGGCCTGGAGCCGCGCCAGCCCCGGGGGCTGGTTCGGGTCGGACTTGTTCTGGCGGAGGCGACCGGCCGGATCTCCCGGAAAACCAGGCGGCAGGTTGAGATGCGCCTGGTGTTCGCCGATTTTGCCCGCCGCGTTGAAAAACCGGCTCGCGCCTATCTGCGGCGACGGCCGAGAGCCGACGAGGCGCGCCTGCGGGCGCTGGCGGAAAGACGGAGCAATCATCTTCGCGACCGCTATTTTGAATGACGGGTTCGGTAGGCATGCGTAAACTTTTTTCGTCAGCGTTTAAATGCGGCGCGAGCCTTTGTCTGTTCGGATGGTTCGGTTGCGCGACAGTTCGGGAGCCGCCCCCGCCAGCCTACTGGCGGGAATTGGGCGCGGCCTATGACCAGGCCTTGCGGCAGGCGGGCGAAGGTGTTTTCCCGCCGTCCGCCGGGGCGGCTCCCGAAGTAGTGGTCTATCAAGGCGTCGCCGAAATTCCGGCAGACTCAAGGTTTGCCGACAGTCTGCGGCGCGGCTATGCGGTGGCGGATCTGCCCCGCAACACGATACATTTGCCGGCTTGGCGTTGGCGGCAGCGTGCGGACGGGGCGCGTTCGCCGCATCGCATGCTGCTCCACGAACTCGCGCATCTTCACCTGTATAGAGTCACGGTCTTCGTTCTGCCGCCCGCCCTTGCCGAGTTGGCCGGGGTCGAGCGCTTGAACACCGCGCCGTGGTGGCTGCACGAGGGTTGGGCGGGATATGTCGAGGTCGCCGACCTGGTCGAGAACCGTTTGGTATGGCCGTCGTTGAACCGGGCGCGCGCCCGCGACTTGCGGCGGCTAATGCGAGCCGGTCGGAGTCTTGATCCCGCACGTCTGCTGACGCTGGATTCCATGGGGAAGCTTGACGGCGGCGACTATGCCGTGGCCTGGGCTCTGGTTCATTGGATTCTGCACCATCCGGAGCCGCGGCGCCGGGATCGCAACCGGCAGGCCTGGATCGAATATCTGGCGGCCTGCCGACGCGGGTTCTATCCCCCGGAGGCTGATCCCATGGCGGCTTTTGCCGCCGAGTTTCTTGACTGTCGGGGGAGTTTGATCGAGGACTGGCGGGAACGATGGCAGCGGCGTCTGACGCATGAAAGCCGGCGGGCTTTTCTCGCCTTGTTCGTGGCTCCGATGGAAGAGGCGGAATGGGTTGAGCTTTGGCGCGAAGAGATGGCGACCATGCTCGCAGAATAGATCAATCTTGGCTCTTTTTCAAAACGAATGGGTTGCTAATAGTTTTTTCTTAGATTTTGTGGGTAACAGCTTGGTTTCAGGTGTCAGGAGCAATGCATCATTTCTGAATGTGAATTGAAACAAGCTACCCACTCAAAGTGAGAAAGAACCTCAATATTTGACTTAAAAGCTGCCGATTGATTAGACGCCGTCCACGGTTGCATGAAAACCAATCTTTAAATCGTGCCATTGAATTCAACCAATCCCCATTCAAAAGCCTGACAAAGCCATGACTTCAGACCCAACCAAGAACTTCCGAGTGCTCAGCGCCCACGCCCTGGCGGCCGATGCGGTGCTGGCCGAGCTTAACAGCAGCCCGGACGGGTTGAGCCAGGATGAGGTCAAGCGCCGCCTGGAGATCGTCGGCTCCAACCGACTCCCCCAGGGTGCCAGGGATAGTCTCCTGAAGCGTTTTCTTAAGCACTTTCACGACACCCTGATCTACCTTTTGATCGGAGCCGCCGCAATCACCGGCGCCCTCGGCCATTGGATCGATACGGCGGTGATTATGGCGGTGGTCGTGATCAATGCCTTCATCGGCCTGCTGCAAGAGGGCAAGGCCGAGCAAGCCCTCGCCGGCATTAAGAAGATGTTGTCGGCCCATGCTCGGGTCAAGCGCGGCGGGGAGTGGCGCGAAATCGAAGCCGAAAGCCTGGTGCCAGGCGACATCGTTGGTCTCCGCCCGGGCGACCGGGTGCCGGCCGACCTCCGATTGCTGGAAGCCAACAACCTCCGCATCGAGGAGGCGGCTCTGACCGGCGAATCCGTTCCTTCCGCCAAAGCCACCGGCTCCGTCGCCCCCGAGGCCGGGGTCGGCGACCGCACCGGCATGGCCTTTTCCGGCGGCATCGTGACGGGCGGTCGAGCGACCGGCATCGTGACCGCCACCGGATCCGCCACGGAAATCGGCAGGATCAATACCATGATCGCCGAAGTCCAGACCCTGGCGACCCCGCTCACGCGGCAGATGGCGGCATTCTCCAAATCCTTGTCGGTGGTGATTGTGGTGATGGCGGCGGCGCTGTTCGGGGTCGGCTGGCTCCTGCACGACTATGCCGTCGGCGAGCTTTTCTTTGCCGCCATCGGCTTCGCGGTGGCCGCCATACCGGAAGGCCTGCCCGCCATCTTGACCATCACCCTGGCCATTGGCGTGCAAAGCATGGCCCGGCGGAACGCCATTACCCGCCAACTGACTTCGGTCGAAACCCTCGGCTCGGTCACCGTGATTTGCTCGGATAAGACGGGAACGCTGACCCGCAACGAAATGACCGCCCGCCAGGTCATCACCCATCATCGGGACTATCAGGTGACGGGGCTGGGCTACAGCCCGGACGGAGCCATCACTTTCGACGGAGAGACCGCACCGCTTGAGGCAAATCAGGATATCCGCGCCCTGATCGAAGCCATGGCTGTCTGCAATGACTCTGAGATCGCTCAAAAGGACGGCCAATGGGTTGTCGTTGGCGAGCCTACCGAGGGTGCCCTGTGCGCTCTGGCCCAAAAAGCCGGTTTCGACCACACCCCCTATCAGCGCCTGGCGGCGATCCCTTTCGATTCCGAGCAAAAATTCATGGCGACCCTCAGTCGCCTGCCGGACGGGCCATCCCCCGCGATTCTGATGAAGGGTGCGCCCGACCGGCTCCTCGACCGTTGCGACCGGCAGCGCGATGCCGCCGGCCAACTGGTGCCCCTGGACCGCGAGTACTGGGATCGCTGGATCGACACCTTGGGCGGCCAGGGGCTGCGGGTTCTGGCAGCGGCCAGTCGCGAGGCTCCGGCCACCACGGACACGCTGGCCGTCGATGATCTTGATCGGGGAATGGTTTTTCTGGGCCTGGTCGGTATTGTCGACCCGCCCCGGCCAGAGGCGATTGAGGCCATCGCCAAGTGCCGGTCCGCCGGGATCCAGGTCAAGATGATCACCGGGGATCATGCCGGCACGGCCTGCGCCATCGGTCGTGAAATGGGGTTGTCCGATAATCACAGCGCCATTGCCGGGGCGGAGCTGGAAACGGCTGACGATGCGACCCTCCAGAAGCTCGTGCAGCAATACGATATTTTTGCCCGCACCAGCCCGGAGCACAAGCTGCGCCTGGTCCAGGCCCTTCAGGCCAACGGAGAGGTGGTGGCCATGACCGGTGACGGGGTCAACGACGCGCCAGCCTTAAAGCGGGCGGATGTCGGCGTGGCGATGGGCATCAAAGGAACGGAGGCCACCAAGGAGGCCGCCGACATCGTGCTCGCCGATGATAATTTTGCCTCCATCGAGCGCGCCGTTGAAGAGGGAAGAACCATTTACGACAACCTGCGCAAAGCCATCCTTTTTATCCTGCCGACCAATGGGGCCGAGGCTTTGGTCATTCTGATCGCGGTCGCCTTCGGCTGGATCCTGCCCCTGACACCCGTGCAAATCCTCTGGGTCAACATGGTGACGGCCGTCACCCTGGCTCTGGCCCTCGCCTTTGAGCCTTCCGAACCCGGCATCATGGAACGCCCGCCGCGCGACTCCCAGGCCAGGATTCTCGGGGGCT
>SLSR01000037.1 GCA_007130365.1 Lentisphaeria bacterium | reverse complement strand
CGCGGGCCGGCATATGCCGCCAGACCGGAGCGAAATACTTGCGCGGCGCTTCGCCGCAGGTTGGCGCGGAGCCCGCCGACCGCCACTGGCGAACCCGCAGGGACCCTCTTGAAGAGGTCTGTCCTTCCGGGGTCTGTGCCTTCCGGGGTCTGCGTAAGTTTAGTCTTCCTTCCGGGGTCTGCGTAAGTCCTTCCGGGGTCTGCGTAAGTTTAGTCTTTGCTAATTAGGAAGTTAAATTTAAATGCTTGTGCTTGGTTAAATTCTTAGCGGCAAAGTGGTGAGCACGCAGGATGGCTTCTAAACCCTATTATCCGATTGCTGACAGAATACCCTCCCGCTTTCGATTGCTCAGCCGTTCCACGTAGGGGTTTGATCTTTGCCGACACCGATAGCCGCCAATTTCAGTTCATAAGAAAAGCCATTGTCAAGCGACAATTATATTTTTACGTGACGACAATTATATTTTCTCTTCTTTTCAGTGGTTGATATCTTTGCTGTTCAAGTGCTCTTAAGGGCAGCGGAGCCGGGAGAGAAAGGCTTTGCCCGGATTCGCCGGTCGTCTCCAGATGATAATCTCCCCTTATGCTTTTAGCTCTGATCATTTCAAGTATAGTCGAATGATGCACCAGCCGGTCGATCGCCGCCGCGGCGGTCATTGGGTTTTTGAATATCTGATCCCACTGGCTGAAAAGCAGGTTGCTGGTTATGATCAGGCTTTTGCGTTCGTACCGCTCGGCCAGAAAGGTGAACAGGACCTCCATTTCCTCCCGGGTTTGCTGCACATAGCCGATGTCGTCGAGAATGACTACTTCGAACTTGTCGAGCTTGATGAACATCTCGTCTATGCGCAGTTCCGCCTTGGTGCCGCACGCAGACAGGCCTGGGGAACCGGAATAAAAATCACTTGTGCCCCGGAAGGGCACCTCAATCCGATGCGTCCGACCCGTCCGACTAGCAAACCCCGGGCGAAGATGATTAAAATCGCAATGTATGGCGATAAATAGCTTGCATTCTATTATTTTCGCCTTATATTGCGATTAAAAGCAATGGAGGTTGTCGTGAAGATTGGAAAACAGATGTCTGATGAAGCCATACTTGTCGAGCTCGGGCAGCGTATGGCCCGGCGGCGCCTTGATCTGGGATTGACTCAGGCGCAGGCCGCTGAAGAGGCGGGGATCGGTAAAAGAACCGTTGAACGGATCGAGGCGGGCGGCGATACGCAGGTGGGCACGCTCATCCGCCTGCTGCGCGTTCTGGATTTGTCGGATGAGCTGAACCAATTGGCGCCGGAGCCCGGGGTGCGTCCCATGGATCTTCTTAAACTTAAGGGCAAGGAGCGAAAGCGCGCTTCTTCCCGGCGTGCCGCCCGCTCGGAAGACGATTGGCGGTGGGGTGATCAGCAATGAGCACGGTTGCGGAAGTCAAACTATGGGGCAGTACCATCGGCGCGGTGGCGCTAGACGACGGGGCGACGACTGCTGCGTTCGAATACGATCGCGCCTTCGCGGCCAGCGGCATTGAGGTGGCGCCCTTGACAATGCCTCTTGGGGATCGCGTTTACAGTTTCCCGGGACTTTCGGCGGAAAGTTTTCACGGTCTTCCCGGTCTACTGGCGGACTCGCTGCCGGATCGGTTCGGCAATGCCCTTATAGCCGCCTGGCTGGCCACTCAGGGCCGCGCTCCGGAATCGTTCAACGCCGTTGAAAGGCTATGCTACACCGGGACCCGCGGCATGGGAGCGCTGGAGTTTTTTCCAGCGACAGGCCCGCAGCCGCGCCGCAGTACTCGCCTCCAAGTGGATCGTCTCGTGGCTTTGGCCTCGGATATCCTTCGGCACCGGGGTGAACTGGAGACCACCTTCGACGATGTTCGCAAAGCGGATGGACTCCGGGATATCCTGCGGGTCGGCACCTCTGCGGGGGGAGCGCGAGCGAAGGCGGTGATCGCCTGGCATCGCAAAACCAACGAGGTCCGTTCCGGCCAGGTCCAGGAGGGCTCAGGTTTCGAATATTGGCTGCTGAAGTTCGATGGGGTCAGCGGCAACCAGGACAAGGAGCTGGACGACCCGCAGGGCTATGGTGCCATCGAGTACGCCTATCACCGGATGGCGACGGCCTGCGGGGTCGTCATGGCCGAATGCCGACTCCTGGAGGAAGACGGTCGACGCCACTTCATGACCCGTCGCTTCGACCGGTTGCCGGACGGCGGAAAGCTGCACATGCAGTCGCTGGCGGCAATGGCGCATCTCGACTTCAACCAGGCGCGGGCGCACAGTTACGAGCAGGCCATGCAGGTCGCCCGTCGACTTGGACTGCCGATGGCGGACGTGGATCAGTTGTTCCGGCGCATGGTGTTCAATATTATTGCGCGCAATCAGGACGACCATGTCAAGAATGTCGCCTTTCTGATGAATCGTTCCGGCACGTGGTCGCTTGCTCCCGCATTCGACGTGATCCACAGCTACCAGCCCCGAGGGCAGTGGACGTCGAGCCACCAAATGACCCTCAACGGCAAGCGCGAAGACTTCGTGCTGGCCGACTTCGAGGCCTGCGCCAGAGCGGCCTCGCTGAAGCGCGGGCGAGCGAAGACCATCATTGCGGAGGTGCTCGAATCGGTCAGGCGCTGGCGTGATCACGCCGACGCGGTTGGCGTGCATCCCGCGCAGCGGGACGCAATTCACAATACGCTTCGCATCAGTCCGCTGTTCTAAACCTCTCGGGGCAAGAGGGTTGTCCACGAAATATGCGAAATATTGCGAAAAGGAACAAGGGGGACAGAAGGCAGGGAAGAGCCACACAGAAGTGGGGCATCGGGTCATCAAGTCATCTGGTCATCGGGTCAATGTGTGGGGTGGGAGGTTCAGAGGTTCCGAGGTTGGGCGTTTGGGGCGTCGCGGTGGCAGTGGTTATGGCGGGATTCAGATGCGCGTCTCGCAGGCCATGGATGACCTGAAAGACAAGAATTTTCTGGCTGGCAGCGGCGGCGAACGCCGCCGCCGCCGGACGAAGGGGCTTCTGGAGGAATGGTGTATCGCCTACCGGGACAGACTTCGCCCCGAGCTTGTACGCGGTTTGTATCAGGCCGCTGATCCCGAATGGTGGCGACACTGAGTGGCTTCTGGTGGGGGCCTTGGCGCGAGACTATGCTTTCCGGGATTCAGGGGACCTGAAGACCCTTAGGGCTACGATGGATACGGAGTCCATCGGCCTACAGCCTCGATTTCGATCCCGATAGCGATTTCGATCCCGAAGAAAGAAAATCCCAACAAGACAAGGATTAGTTCCGAGTCGAGCGAAGCGAAGGCTCGGTGACTAATCCCTGGTTCATGAAGCCGCG
>SLSR01000098.1 GCA_007130365.1 Lentisphaeria bacterium | reverse complement strand
TGGCAGTTCGCGAATTTCAGTTTCGATCTCAGCGGTATCTCCGCGCTTCAGAACATCGACGATACGGTAGTCTTTCGTCTGTATGGGGCGGTTGACATTGGCGGAAACAGCAGTGGTGGACAAATGGGTTTCGACAACATCACCCTCAATGGTGCGGTCATCCCCGAGCCGGGGACGCTGGTCCTGCTCGGGCTGTCCGGACTCCTGCTGCTGAAGCGGCGGCGGATTTAGATATTGGCTGATTGACTGGCGCCTTGCCGACGGCGAAAATAAAGTAGCGACGGCGTCCCCGCCGTCGGGAATGATCGGCGAGACGCCGCCTCTACTATGAGTCGCAGTCTTTTTACATCACAGGCTCCGACCTGCGGCGCGACACAGTTGTAAGATGAAAAATTCTTCATTTGCCCTAATCAAGCTCCCGGCAGCGATCATCGCCTTTCTGCCGCTCTCCCTGCCGACCGCCGGGCAAACAAACCTGGACCCGGTCTTGGCTCCCTATGCCGAAGAAGTTGAACAGGCGGTGGAGAAAGGGCTGCAATATCTGGTTTCGACCCAGCGGGAGGACGGCTCCTTCCCCGGCAACTACGGCCGCACGCCCGGTGTGGTGGGACTGGCGGGAATGAGCTTCCTGGCAGCCGGCTATCTAACCGATAACCCGGTCTATGGGCCGACCATCCTGCGCTGCCTCGAATTCCTGCTGCACTGCCAGCGCGACAACGGCTACATCACCGCTCGCCAGGGCAGTGACAAAGGCATGTATTCGCACGCCATCGCCACTCTCCTTTTCTCCGAACTTTCCGGCATGGTAAGTCCGGAATATCAAGCGCAGATCGACCAGGCCCTGCCGAAGGCCCTGGCGGTTATCATCAGCGCCCAGAACGTGGACAAGCCGGAAGACCATCAGGGCGGCTGGCGCTATGAACCAACCTCCCGCGACAGCGATCTGTCGGTCAGCGGCTGGACGCTGATGGCGCTGCGCTCGGCTCGCATCAACGGTGCCCGCATCCCCGCCGAAAACATCGAGAACGGTGTCCAGTACATCCTCAACCTGCAAGACCGAGAGGGGGATGCCAGAGGTGGCTTCCGCTATATGCGCGACCGACGCGGCAACAATGCCTACATGACCGTGCAGTCGGGGCTCGCCGTACTCTGCCTGCAACTGACCGGACACCATGACAGCGAGGAGGTCGAGATGGGAAGACGCTTCATGCTGCAAAGGTATCAGAGGCTGGCCGGTATTGGCAACGAAATGTACGGCCTCTACTACTACGCCCAGGCCTCCTTTCAAAGCGGCGGCGAACTGTGGGAGCGTTTCGCGGAATGGATGTACGAACGCTATCTGCCGCGCCAGCGCGACAACGGCTCCTGGCCGCAGGAGCAGAACACCCCGGCCTACAGCACCAGCATGGTTCTGCTCTCGCTCACGGTTCCCTATCGGCAATTGCCGATCTATATCCGCGACGAAACCGTCGATGAATGAAAATCACCAGCAGCCCATGACAAAACCAATAACCGCAATGCAAAATTCAGTATTCAGGCTTCATCATTAAACATTTTTACAAATATCCGTGAAAAGCCTCTAACACGAAGCCATAACCAGAAAAACCACAAAGCTAAACCATATACATGCCATCTCCCATGCCCAATATCCTCTGGCTCATGTCGGACCAGCATCACGCAGGCTGCCTGGGGGCCGCGGAACGTTCCGAAGTGCGCACACCGAACCTCGACCGGCTGGCGGCGCAAGGCGTGCGCTTCAGTCGCGCCTACTGCAACAATCCGATCTGCGGCCCGTCGCGGTGCAGCGCCATAACCGGCCAATACCCGCACACGACCGGCATCACCGGCAACGAGATTCACGAGCTGGAACTGGAGGCGCCCCCAACCCTGCCCGTGGTACTGCGCCAGGCGGGCTACCAGACCATGCTGGTCGGCAAGGCCCACATGGTGCGGCGCTGGAACGAAGCGGGCTTCGAACAGATCCGCTATTGCGACCTCTGCGACAGCAATGACGGCGACCCGCGCAATGTCCACTACTTCCAGTACCTGATCGATCAGGGATTGGCGGACGCCTACGACCTCGGCTCGCGACTCCAGGGGCAGACCGGCCATCAACTCGAACGCTTCATTAGTGAGATTCCTCTCCGGCATCACCTCGAGACCTGGACCGGAGACCAGGCGGTAGAGCTGCTGCAAAATCGCGATTCTTCACGCCCCTTCATGATGCATCTGTCGTTTCAACGCCCCCACGAACCACTTGGCATCCCGCCGGAATGTGCCGACTTCTACGATCCGGACAAGCTGACTTTGCCGGCCAGTGTCAGGGACTATTTCGAAAGACGCTTCTCCGGAAAACCGCGGTTCCAGCAGGATTATGTCAATGACGCGGCCATGGGCTATCCCTACCGCCCGCGGGACGAGGCGGACCTGCGCGGCCAGCTTGCCCACTACTACACACTGATCACCATGATCGACCAGCAGATCGGCCGGGTTCTCAAGGAGCTGGAGCGGCAGGGGGAGCTGGACAATACTGTCATCTGCTATGTGGCCGACCACGGCGACTTTGCCGGCCAACACGGGCTCTGCCTTAAAAACCTGGGCATCTACGAAGCCATTCACCGCATCCCCTTTATCCTGGCCGCGCCAAATGGGCCGCGTGGGGTCGAGTGCAAGGCCATGGTCGAGCTGGTCGATTTGTACCCGACTCTGCTCGATGCGGCCGGCCTGGCCGAACTCATCCCCGAAACTGTCGAGGGAACCAGCCGAATGCCGGAGGCGGCCGGCAAACGGGAGGGCGCCGAACACGTGGTTTGCGAATACGACTTCAATGCCACACAGCCATACGCCGTGGCGGTCAGAAGCCGAACCCATCGCCTGGTCCTTTACCCCTGGCAGCCGGATGAGATCGGTGAACTGTACGACCACCGCAATGATCCGGGCGAACTGGACAATCTCTGGGAACAACCGCAGCACGTAAACACCAGACTGGCGCTCACCGAACAGGCATTGGCTTTCGTCAGCCGCTATCGACGACGCTGCTCGACCCGCGACGACCCTTTCCGCACAGCTCAGCCGAACGCCCGTCTGCTGCTGCAGCAGCGCGGAGCGCAATGGTCGTCGCCGCAAGCGCAGCAATCTCTGCCGGCCAAGGGCGGGGCATAAATTCAGGTACAGTAACGACGGGACACCGGACCGTCGTAAGTTGTAAACGCAGGCAAGTCGAAAAAATTTCCGGGCTTGACAATCTGCGAGCTGCCGTTATCTTAACGAAAAAGAACTTGAGACCGCTCTGAATAAAACCCGGAAGAAAGGTTCGTCTCAAACGGAAAATAAGTCAAT
>SLSR01000206.1 GCA_007130365.1 Lentisphaeria bacterium | reverse complement strand
GCCGCCGCCAGTCGGGTTTGCGAAAGTCTGCGGGCGGAGCGCCCGCGGCTTGGTCCTGGAGCATCATCCAGCAGTCGGTTTCCGGCCGTGATCTTTCCGGCTGGTCAATTGCGCATTCTACCCTACAACCGAGTGGTACGGGGATTGAACGGACATGCCCCGGACGAGCTGCTGACGGCGCTCGGGAACAAGTTCGAAGTTCAGTCCGTCGAGCCTCCGGGGCCGGAGCGGCCGGGCGACATTCACCTTTATCTGCGCGGCGTCTGGCGCTGCCTGACCCTACGCGGGAATGCGGCCGCCCCCGCCGAATCGGCGGTTGCCGCGCTCGATGTCAGCCGCCTGCAGGATCATGTTCTCAGGCCGCTGCTGGGCATTGACGATCCGCGAACCGACCGGCGAATCGACTTCATTGGCGGCATTCGCGGCGCCGGAGAATTGGAGCGACTGGTCGACGGGGGGGCGGCCGACCTGGCCTTCTGCATGTATCCCCCCACGGTTCAACAGCTTATGGAAATCTCGGACAGCGGCCTTGAAATGCCGCCGAAGTCGACCTGGTTCGAGCCCAAGCTGCGGGACGGGCTGCTGGTTCATGAGTTTAGCCAAGCGAAAGGGCAGTGCAAGTGCGAGCATTGATCACAGGAGGCGGTGGCTTTCTAGGCAGTCGAATTGCCGAGATGCTGGTCGAGCGCGGCGACCGCGTGCGGGTTTTCGGGCGTTCCTCCTATCCTCGCCTGGAAAGAGTCGGGGTCGAGTGCATGGTTGGCGACATTCGCGATTCGCAGGCGGTCAACCAGGCGGCGCGCCACGTCGACACGGTCTTTCATGTCGCCGCCCTGGCCGGGGTTTGGGGGCCGCGCCGCACCTTTTTCGAAATCAACAGCCGGGGCACGGCCAACGTGATTCAGGCGTGCCTGCTCAATCGGGTTCAGAAGCTGGTCTATACCAGTACGCCGAGCGTGGTGTTCAACGGCCGGGACATTGTCGAGGGCGATGAGGAACTGCCGCATGCCACCCGATTCCTGGCCGCCTATCCGGCCTCCAAGTCGGTGGCCGAAAAAATGGTTATCGAAGCCAATGGCTGGGAGTCCGTGGTCGAGGAGAAGCGTCTGGCCGAGAGCGAAATCAAGCAGCGGCACGGATCAACCGTGCATCGACTTTCCACCTGCGCGCTGCGGCCGCACTTGATCTGGGGGCCGGGCGATCCGCACTTGGTGCCGCGCCTGATAAGAATGGTCGAGGCCGGCCGCCTGAAATGTGTCGGCGGCGGCGCCAACCGGGTCAGCCTGACCTACATCGACAACGCGGCTCGCGCCCATCTGCTGGCGGCCGACGCTCTGGCGCCCGATGCCGCGAACGCCGGTCAGGCCTATTTCATCAACGACCGCGAACCGGTGGTCTTGTGGGATTGGATCAACGACCTGTTCAGGCGCCTGCGACTGCCGCCGGTGAAGAGGAAGCTGCCCTTCCGTCTGGCCTACGCAGTCGGAGCCGGGCTGGAATTGGTCTACCATCTTTCCTCGCGTCTTGGCGAGCCGCCGATGACCCGGTTTGTTGCCGAGCAGATGGCCAAGTCGCACAGTTTTTCCTGGCGCAAGGCGGCCCGCGATTTTGGCTACGAGCCCCTGGTCGACAATGAAAGCGGCCTGCGCAAGTTGGTTGAAGCGCTGAACAAGTGAGGAGTCAGACAGGATGTCGAAGACAAGTGACCGAACCGGTTTGCGCGACCTGGACTGTCGCCGGATCCTGGTGGCGCCGTCGATTCTGGCGGCCGATTTCACCTGTCTCGGAGCCGAGATCGAAAGTGTCGAGCGAGCCGGTGCCGAGGTTGTCCATGTCGATGTGATGGACGGCCATTTCGTCCCCAACCTAAGTGTCGGGCCGCCGGTGGTCAAGGCTCTTCGCAAAACCACCTGCCTGCCCTTCGACGTACATCTGATGATCGATCGGCCGGAGAACTTTGTCGAACCCTTTGCGGCAGCCGGAGCCGACAACATTACGGTGCATGTGGAGGCGAGCCGCGACCTTGGCGCCTTGCTCGAGACCATTCATCGAGCCGGTTGTTCGGCCGGCCTCGTGGTCAAGCCCGCCACGCCGGTGGCGCGGCTGGCGGACTGGCTGCCGGTCGTCGACCTGATTTTGATCATGTCGGTGGAACCCGGGTTCGGCGGCCAGAAATTCATGGAATCGTCGATCGACCGGATCGCCGAAGTGGCCGCCATGATCGTCGAGTCCGGGCGCAATATTCACTTGGAGGTGGACGGCGGCATCGACCGGGAGACCGCCGCCCGGGTGATCGCGGCCGGCGCCAACCTGCTGGTCGCCGGAACCAGTGTCTTTCGGCATCCGCAGGGATGCGAAACGGCGATTCGCGAATTGCGCGGAACTTAGGCTTTTCGCAATCGCCCAGCCAGAGTGATTCATGCGAATTCGGCCATGCGCTATTTTTTATTCCGAACCACGGATGAACACGGATAAACACTGATAGGGAGCAGGTTTGAACAGAAAAGAGCGAAGAACTTCGCTTCCTTCGCAAGCAAATCCTTTTTCGGGCTTTTTGTGGCTGTTGAGATTGAATTATTGCAGACTTTGGGGCTTGTTTTTTCACGAATTCAGGAAGGAGACTTCAATGAGCGATCGGACGGTACGGATTATGCCCTGCCTGGATATGCGGGAGGGACGGGTGGTCAAGGGGGTGCATTTTGTCGACCTGCGGGATGCCGGCGATCCGGCCGCCTGCGCTCGCGCCTATTGCCGGGCGGGCGCGGACGAGCTGGCGATGCTGGACATCACCGCCACGGTCGAAGGTCGGCGAACCATGCTGGAGGCGGTGCGCTCGGTGGCCGAAGCCTGTAACGTGCCGCTTACTGTGGGCGGCGGCATCTCCACGGTGGCCGAGGCGGCGGCGGTGCTGCAGGCGGGCGCGAGCCGGGTGTCGGTGGCCAGCGCCGCCTTTCGCCAGCCTGCTCTGGTGGGAGGGCTGGTGGACGAATTCGGGGCGGGAAAGGTGGTGGTGGCGATCGATGTCGACCGCAATTCAAAGCTGCCCAGTGGCTACGAGGTGTATATCGACGGCGGCCGCACCGCGACCGGGGTCGACGCTCTGGAGTGGGCCAAGCGGGTCGACGACTGGGGACCGGCCGTCATTCTGCCGACCAGCAAGGCGGGCGACGGCGCCCGCACCGGCTATGATCTGCCGGTGATCGAGGCCATGACCAAAGTGGTGAACGCAACCGTGGTGGCCAGCGGCGGAGCCGGAACCATGGTGCATTTTCTCGAGGCGGCGCAGGCGGGCGCCGGCATTCTGCTGGCGGCCTCGGTCTTTCATTTTCATGTCATCGACATCG
>SLSR01000214.1 GCA_007130365.1 Lentisphaeria bacterium | reverse complement strand
TTCGGCAGCAACTTTGTCGGCGAATTCCCGACGATGGTCAAGGCTGGCCAATTCCGGAACTTCGATGAAGACGGCGGTTTCCGGGTCGGCTTCGGTCGGCTCCGGGTGCATGGTGCGCCAGATGTATTCGGCATTGTCCCGGCCATATTGTTCAACCAACTCGGCATAGCCGTCGCCATAGACGATCCGGGTGGATTCCTTCTGACGCCGCAGATGATATTCCCCACGCTCCAGGTAGCCGGGCGAGCCGAAGGGGCGGCTGGGATTGTCGCCGAAATGATTTTGGAAGGCCTCTCGCGAACCGAGGAGAAGGGTGCAGCAGTCGTGGGCGCGGGGAATCACCAGGGGAACTCCGCGGGCGACCAGGCCGACTGTGGCGTTGCCGCAGAGTCCGTAGCCCAGCAGGATGGCGTCATAATGACGGTCGGCGGCGGAAGCCCGGTCGATGCTTCGCTGAATCAGGCTTTGCAGGCTCTGGCTGTGGACATGCTCGCCCAATTCGGTGAATTCCGGATCAATGGCATGGGGAGCCTCCGCGATCGCGCGGCAGATTTCGCGCATGAGCACGTTGCAGGCGATCAGCCGAAAGTGGCGGCGGCGGTTCGGTTCCTCATGGTTCGGATTGGTCGGGTGGCGGGACATGCTTGATGTTTCCGGCGGTTTGGTTCAAGGATAACTGTAAAAAGCGATTACTTTTCGGCTTCCTCGGAACGTCTTCTGCCCTTTTGCCAAGAGCCATTGGATTTGGCTCTTTCGCCGGTGCAGACCTGGCGGTCGGGCTTTTGCAGCAGGCATTTCTCGCCGAGGATATCCTGCAGGGCGCGAGCGAACATTTCGGTATTGCGAACCCGGAACTGGGCCGAGCGCACAAAGGCGATTTCGCCGGTGGCGCAAATCACGCACAGAACCAGAGGGGTTTCGCCGGAATTCTCCCGGCAGAGTCGGCTGACGGCCTGCAGCTTTTGCTCGTCGGTGCTGGCTTCGTAAAGATGCACATGCAGTTCGGCGGTCAATCTCTCCGGGGCTTCGGGAATCGGAATGATCCGTCCGACGGTCAGGCCGCCGCCGCTGCCGTCGTCGGCCGGCGGCTTGAAGCTGCCCTCGAAGAACAACGGCGCCTCGGGCTGCAACAGATCACGATATTGATCGAAGCTGTCGGCAAAGACCAGACACTCCAGGCTGCCCTGCATGCCTTCCAGTCGGACGATGGCCCAGGGGCGCTGGGTTTTTTTGCTGCGCTTGTGGTCGACGGCCGCGACAATGCCGCCCACCCGGGTGGCCAGACCGCCGTTGCCGTTGATCTGCTCGGTCATCTCCTGCAAGTCGAGGGGGCTGTGGATTTGGAAGGTTTCGATCACCTCTTGATAACGGGCCAGAGGATGGCCGGTGACATAGAACCCAAGCAACTCCTTTTCGTAGCCCAGCAGCTCGTGCGCATCCCATTCCGGAATGTCGGGAACCGAAAGCTGCATGACATCTTCCTTCTGGTCGTCGGCCAGCAGGTCGAAGAGCGAAGCCTGTCCGGCGGCCCGGTCGCGCAAGGTGTGCTGGGCTCGCGCCAGAGCCTCGTCGATCATTTCGAAGACCTGGGAACGGCGCAAGCCGAAACAATCGAAGGCGCCGGCCCGGCACAGGCTTTCCATGATTCTCTTGCCGATCTGCCCGTCGACCGCTTCGCAGAAGCCGGACAAGTCGGCGAAGGGTCCGTGCTTTTCGCGCGCCTCGATGATCTGTCTGGCCGCGTGTGAGCCAACGCTTTTGATCGCGCCCAGCCCAAAGCAGATGCGCCCGTCGGCCACGGTAAAGCCAAGCACGGAGGTGTTGACGCTGGGGGGCGAGATTTCGATCTGCATCTCGCCGCACTCGCGCAGAAAGAAGGCCAGCTTTTCCGCATTGCCGATTTCACTGTTGAGCACGGCGGCCATGAATTCCAGGGGATAGTTGGCCTTGTAGAAGGCCGTGCGATAGGAGAGGAAGGCGTAGGCCGCGCTGTGCGACTTGTTGAAGCCGTAGTCGGCGAATTTAAGGATCTTTTCCCAGATCGCGGTCGCGGTCTGCCGGTCGATGTCGCGTTCCGCGCATCCCTGGAGAAAGCGTCCGTACTGCTCCTCCATGACGTCGATCTTCTTCTTGCCCATGGCCCGCCGCAGGATGTCCGCCTGGCCCAGGCTGAAGCCGGCGACCTTCTGCACCACCTGCATGACCTGCTCCTGGTAGAGCATGATGCCGTAGGTTTCCTCGAGAATCGGCCGCATGGCCGGCACGTCGTAGTCGATTTCCCGCTGCCCCATTTTGCGCTGGATGAATTCGTCGAGAAACTGCATGGGACCGGGTCGGTAAAGTGCGATCAGGGCGATAATGTCCTCGATTCGCGATACGCCAAAGCGCCGGCACAGGTCGCGCATGCCGGAGGACTCGAGCTGAAAGACGGCTACCGTATTGCCTTTGTTGAGCAGCTCGAAGGCGGCCGGATCGTCGAGCGGTATGGTGCGCGGGTCGACCTCGATTTCCCGGTTTTTCCTGATCTGATCGACCGTGTCCTGGATAATCGTCAGCGTGCGCAGTCCGAGGAAGTCCATTTTAAGCAGCCCCAGCGCTTCGCAGGGACCGGCCGGGTATTGGGTGACGGCTTCGTTGCCGGAGCCTTTCCAGAGCGGCACCAGGTTGGCGATCGGCTGGTCGCCGATGATGACGCCGGCGGCATGAATCGAGGGGTTGCGGTTGAGTCCTTCGAGCACCTTGGAATGCTTGACGATCTCCCCGACCCACGGTTCGCCTCTCTCCAGGTCGCGCAATTCCCGGCTGTCCTCCAGGGCTTTTTCCAGGGTGATTTTGGGGTCGTTGGGAATCAGTTTGGTCAGGGTGTTGACTTCGGCGAAGGCGCGTCCCATGGTGCGGGCCACATCCTTGATCACGGCCTTCGGCTTCAACGTGCCGTAGGTGCCGATTTGCGCCACGTTTTCGTGGCCGTACTTGTCCCGGACATAGGCGATTACCTCCTGTCGGCGACGTTCGCAAAGGTCAATGTCGAAATCGGGGGGGCTGACCCGATCCGGATTGAGGAATCGTTCGAACAGCAGGCCATATCTGATCGGGTCGATGTCGGTGATCCTGGTCAGATAGGCAACCAGGCTGCCGGCGCCGCTGCCGCGACCCGGCCCGACCGGAATGCCGGAGTCGCGGGCGAACCGGATAAAGTCCCAGACCACCAGAAAGTAGCTGACGAAGCCAGTGTGACTGATGACGCCAAGCTCGAAATCCAGACGCTCAAGCAATTGCCGCTGCTCTTCGGTCAGGCTGTCCATCGGCTGCCTCGGGTTGAAGCGATAGCGTTCCGGGATGTGATCCAGGCAGATGT
>SLSR01000211.1 GCA_007130365.1 Lentisphaeria bacterium | reverse complement strand
TCTGGCGGGACACCGTGGGACTGGCCATCCTGGTGCGCATACTCACCATCTACTACTTCCGCCTGCACAAGGGGGTCTGGCGCTACGCCAGCATGAACGACCTGCTGCTGCTGATCAAGGCGGTGTCGCTCGGCACAATCATTCTGATCGTCACCGTACTGTTCAGCGGGGCTCGCGAATTCCCGCGAGCCATTTTCATCAATGAATGGCTGATGACCATGGCGCTGTTCGGCGGTCTTCGCTTCTGCCGGCGACTCTATGCCGAGTTCATGTATCCCATGGTTCGCAACGTGGGGACGGCCAAGCGCAAAACCCTGATCGTCGGAGCCGGAAACACCGGGGAAATGGCGGCGCGCGCCCTGCTCAACGACTTTCGCGGGCAGTTTTTCATTGTCGGCTTTGTCGACGACAATCCCGGCAAGCAAGGCTCCAGGATTCACGACATCCCGGTGCTCGGCCGACTTGACGACACGGCTCGCCTGGCGGTCGACCTGGAGGTCTCGGACGTGGTGTTCGCGATTTCGCATCCGCAGAAGAAAGTCTTGCGCGACACCATAAACGCCTGTTCCGAACTCGATGTGCGCTTCCTGATCATGCCAACCTTCAAAGAGATGATCTCCGGACGACTGGTGCGCCAGGAAATCCGCAATGTCGAAGTCGAAGACCTACTCGGTCGCGACCCGATCAACCTGGATCGCGAGCCGGTTCGCCAATACTTGACCGGCAAGCGAGTGCTGATCACCGGGGCCGGCGGCTCGATCGGCTCCGAACTGGCCCGCCAGGTGGCCGAATATCGACCCGCGCAACTGCTGCTGCTGGAGTTCGCGGAAAACGCACTTTTTGAAATCGACCAGGAACTGCGCAGTCAGAACCCAGAAATGGAGATCGTCCCCCTGGTCTCCGACGTCAAAAGCCGCCAGTGTCTCGAGGCGGTGTTCACCCGCTATCGGCCGCAAGTGGTCTATCATGCGGCCGCCTACAAGCATGTTCCGCTGATGGAGGCGTATCCTCTGGAATGCGTGGTCAACAACGTGTTCGGCACGCTTAATTTGGTGGAAACGGCAGTGGCCAGTCAAGTCGAGCGGTTCATTATGATCTCGACCGACAAGGCGGTGCGCCCGACCAGCGTCATGGGTGCCAGCAAGCGACTGGCCGAGCTGCTGGTCTCTTCGCGCCAGGAAGAGGACACCACCACCAAGTTCGCCTCGGTTCGCTTCGGCAACGTGCTCGGCAGCAGCGGCAGTGTGGTTCCCACCTTCCACAAGCAGATCAGGCGCGGCGGCCCGATCACCGTCACCCACCCCGACATCACCCGCTACTTCATCACTATCCCGGAAGCCGTCGAGCTGGTGATGCAAGCCGGGATCCTGGGAAAAGGCGGCGAAGTGTTCGTGCTGGAGATGGGCGAGCCGGTAAAGATCATCGATTTGGCCCGCAATATGATCGAGCTTTCCGGGTTGCGCGAAAACGAGGATATTAAAATCGTCTTCACCGGACTGCGCCCGGGCGAGAAGATGTACGAGGAGCTGGTCGCCTACGGGGAGCAGGTCACGCCGACCAAAGTCGCCAAGGTGATGGTTCACAACCCGTCCACTGCCGAAAAACTGTCGCGCGACCTGATCGACCAGGAGATCGGCGAGCTGCGAACGGCCGCGCTCGGTCGCGACCGCGAAAAGACTCTGCAATTGCTCTGGCGCATCGTGCGCAACCACGACCCCGACCTGCCCGAGGAAAACGGGAATGGCAGCCATGCCTGAAGACACCCTGAACTCTGCCCCGCCTCTACCCGCCTGGCGCCAGGAATATCCATTCGAAAGCCATTTCTTCGAACTGTCGCCCGGTCGGCGCCTGCACTACCTCGACGAGGGCGAAGGCCAGCCGCTGGTCATGCTGCACGGCAACCCCACCTGGTCTTTTCACTATCGCCGCCTGGTCAAACTTTTTCGCGGGCAAGGCCGCCGGTGCCTGGTTCCGGATCATCTCGGCTGCGGACTTTCGGACAAGCCCCAGGACTACCCGTACCGACTGCAAAACCATATCGACAACCTGACCGGCTGGCTGAAGCAGCTCGATCTGGCAACCCCCTTCGATTTGCTCGTCCACGACTGGGGCGGCGCCATCGGCATGGGGTACGCGGTGCGGTTTCCGCAAAAGATCCGTCGCATCGCCATCCTCAACTCGGCCGCCTTCCTCTCCGACCAATGCCCGTGGCGCATCCGCGTCTGCCGCCCGCGACCTTTGGGGTCACTGCTGATTCGACTCGGCAACGGATTCGCCCGCGGCGCTCTGCGCATGGCACTGCACGCCCCTGCCCGGCTGACTCCGGAAGTCCGCCAGGGCTACCTGGCACCCTACGACAGCTACCGCAATCGGATCGCCACCCTGCGCTTCGTCCAGGACATTCCACTGTCGCCAACCCATCCGACCTGGGGCACGATCGAGGCGATCGAGGACAATCTGAAGAGGCTGGCCGAAAAACCCATTTTCCTGGGCTGGGGAATGCGGGACTTCTGCTTCACCCCGCACTTTCTCGGGCGCTGGCTGGAATTCTTCCCCAAGGCCGAAGTCCATCGCTTCGAACCGGCCGGACATTATGTCTTGGAGGAGGCATTCGCCGAGCTGGCTCCCCTGCTCGGCCGTTTTTTCTGCGTACCGAACGGCTTCTTGGAGACATAGCGGTCGATCAGGGGCACCAGGGCGTTCATGAACAGAATGGCGAAAGTGACTCCCTCGGGGAAACCGCCCCACAGCCTGATGACGACCGTGATCAGGCCGCAGCCAATCCCGAAAACCAGAGCCCCGCTTTTGCCGATCGGCGAGGTTACCATGTCGGTGGCCATAAACCAGGCGCCAAGCATCAGACCGCCGGTCAGCAGATGAAACTGCGGCGGCGCCTGGGTCTCCGGCGACAGCCACCAGGACAGGCCGGAGATCGCCGCCACGGTGCCGATAAAGCCAACCGGCACCTGCCAGCGGATATACCCGAAAAACAAGAGCAGCAGCCCGCCCGCCAACAGAGCCAAGGTGGAAGTTTCCCCGATACAGCCGGGCATGTTGCCGATGAAATAGTCGAGATAGTCGGCCCCCGCCACGCCCGCGCTCTTCAAGTTGTCCAGCGGAGTCGGCGCGGTTACCGCCTGCGCGGTCTGCCAAATGCGCCAGGGCTGCGCCTCGACCCAGGCGGATCCAGCCATGAACGACGGCAGGGAGATGGCCAGCCCGGCCCGCGCCACCAAGGCCGGATTGAACGGATTGTAGCCCAACCCCCCATACACCTGCTTGCCCAGACCGATCGCCAGAACCGCGCCAATCAGACACAACCACCAGGGAGCGCTGGCCGGCAGATTCAACCCCAGCAGAAGGCCGGTGA
>SLSR01000150.1 GCA_007130365.1 Lentisphaeria bacterium | reverse complement strand
GGAAGCGCAACGACAAACAGCGGAACTTCCGGGTGATGGGGCCGGATGAAACATCCTCGAACCGGCTGGACGCTCTTTTTGAAGTAACCACCCGTGCCTGGATGGGTGAGACCGACGAAAACGACGAGAAGATGAGTGCGGACGGACGGGTTATGGAAATCCTTAGCGAGCATACCTGTCAGGGATGGCTGGAGGGCTATCTGCTGACCGGCCGCCACGGGTTGTTCAACTGCTACGAGGCGTTCATCCATATTGTTGATTCAATGTTCAATCAGCACGCCAAATGGCTGAAGGCCACCCGTTCCGAGATTCCCTGGCGGCAGCCCATCGCCTCGTTGAACTACCTGCTTTCCTCGCTGGTCTGGCGGCAGGACCACAATGGGTTCAGCCATCAGGATCCGGGATTTATCGATCATGTGGTCAACAAAAAAGCGGATGTCATCCGGGTTTACCTGCCGCCGGACGCCAACTGCCTGCTGTCAGTGTGCGATCATTGTCTGCGCAGTCGAAATTATGTCAATGTGATTGTGGCCGGCAAGCAGCCGCAGCCGCAGTGGCTGGATATGGACGCCGCCATCAAGCACTGCACCAGCGGCGTCAGTATCTGGGAATGGGCCAGCAACGACCGGGGAAGCGAGCCCGATGTGGTAATGGCCTGCGCCGGCGATGTGCCGACCATAGAAACCATGGCGGCGGTCGACTATCTTCGCCGTGCCGTGCCTGAACTGAAGGTCAGAGTGGTCAACGTGGTCGATCTGATGACCCTGCAACCGGCCAGTGAACATCCCCACGGGCTTTCCGACCGCCAGTTCGACGCCATCTTCACCACCGGCAAACCGATAATATTCGCCTACCACGGCTATCCTTCCCTGATCCATCAATTGACCTATCGCCGGACCAATCACCGCAACCTGCATGTGCGCGGCTACAAGGAGGAGGGAACCACGACCACTCCGTTCGACATGTTGGTGATGAACGATTTGGACCGTTTCCACCTGGTCGACGACGTCATGGACCGGGTGGCGGCGGTCGGCCCCGATGCAGCCTATATCAAGCAGGAGATGCGCGACAAGCTGATCGAGCACAATCACTATGTGCGGCGCCATGG
Source organism: Lentisphaeria bacterium (assembly GCA_007130365.1). GTDB lineage: Bacteria > Verrucomicrobiota > Lentisphaeria > Oligosphaerales > PUNB01 > SLSR01. The sequence goes on along the minus strand of SLSR01000150.1, from coordinate 2,275 downwards.
CCAGGACATGCCGGAGATTCTGGAGTGGCAGTGGCCGGGGTCGGGATGAGCTCGACTGTTTTGCGGGGCATTTTCAATCAAGCCTCGCTGCCCCGCATACTCGGAGGCTCTATCCCCGCGCAATGGCGCGCGGTGGCTTTGCCGTCTTCGTGCGGTGCGCCTGGCGCGGGGCTGGATCATCCCGACCGGGAGGCAAATGCAAAAAAAGATTTCAAAGCGACTTGCATTGTCGATCTGCCTGTGTATAGTAAAACCATTGAACGCACATATTGCGGGGTGGAGCAGCTCGGTAGCTCGTCAGGCTCATAACCTGAAGGCCGCAGGTTCAAATCCTGCCCCCGCTACCAGTTTACGCTCAAAGGGTGTCCGTTGGCATTGATGGACACCCTTTCCTTTGGCGCGATAACTCAACGATAACTCAACAGTTGCAGCAAGCACAAGCCACGCTCGAAAGCCAGGGATAAACAAGGGTGCTTGTGATTGGCGAACCGGTGCGAAACCCCGGCAAAACCACGGCGAAAGCCGCGCAAGGCGGCAACCGAAACGCCCTCCCCCGGTCAAGCACGTAACTCAACAATCTACCGAGATAACTCAACAATTTGCCGCCTGTCCTGCCCGTATATTGGCCAGCATTTGCCAGCATTTTTGCCCGATCGTGCAGGCAGGGCGGAACCTGCGGGAATTCGTGGCGGGCAAAAACCGAAAAAAAGGAAACGGGACTCCCGCCAATCGCCCCCCACTTTACCACCCTAAAAATAGGATAAAGCGCACACTTTAAGCTAAAAATCGTTTCAAGAGCACGCTTTTCCAGTAAACTCGTGCTCTTTTTTGTTGTTTTTTAAGTGTACGTATTATATTGATACGCACACTTAAAAAAGGAGTATGTGCGATGCCCAAACCAATAACCGGGAAAACTCATGTCGGAGAACGGCGTGAAAGGCGTCCGAACGGGGATATTTATATCTACGAGCGGATTACGGCCTATGACGAAAAGGCCAGAAAGAGCTATACTGTCAGCCAGAAACTCAAAGGGAAAATCAAGTCGGGGACGCAGGAAATGGTGTCCACTCGTCCGAAGAAACGCAAGGGCGAGAGAAATGTGGCCGGCGCGTACCGCATGCACACCGGTCTCACGGACATCCTGGAATGGGTCGGCGGAACCTCCGGCATTGACGAGGACGTGCTGTCCTCCTTCAGCTATGGCGATGCGGCCAAGATACTTTCCATTGCACGCTTCTGGATCGGCGCCGGCGGCAATACGCTGCCGCGCCTGGAAAGCTGGCAGGTGATGCACCCCCTTCCGTACAGCGAAGCCATCACCGAAGACGTCTACGGCGACTTGTTCAAGGGCATAGGGCGCAGCGAGGATGGTGTCCAGCGCTGTTTCTCGTTCCGGGCGGCGCGCCTGAACAAGTCGCCCGTGCTGGCGTTCGACTCGACCACCATTTCGACCTACTCCGAGAACCAGTCGGATGCGCGGCAGGGGTTCAACAAGGAAGGCAACGGACTGAACACCATCAAGCTGCTGACTCTGTATTCGGTGAAGGACCGCGAGCCGCTGGCCTTCGCCAAACAGCCCGGCAATATACCGGACGTCATCTCTATCGAGAATGCTCTGGCGCAACTCAAGTGCCTCAATCTGGAGAAACCCCTGATCGTCACCGACAACGGCTACTACAGCCAGAGGAACATGATGGAGTTCGCCTGGCGCAACGTGAAATTCCTGACCCTTGCCAATCCGGACGTCACCTGGGTTCGCAAGACGGTGGACAGGCTTCGCGAGACGCTGGCCGGCATGTCCGGCACTTGTCCGTTCGACCCGTCTGTCTGTGGCGCCACAACGACCAGAATGCACGAGTTCAGCCGGGCGCGGCGGCGGTCGCGCAACGGCAGAGCTTCCGGAGAAGAGGAGGTTTTCTCGCGTCGCCTGTACGTGCATGTCTTCCATTCGCCCGACAACGGTGCCAAGAAGGAACTTGCCTTCCGCAAGGACTTGCTTGAACTGAAGGCGCAAATGGAAGGCGGAGTGGCCGAGTTCACGAATTCAGCGCAAAGGAAAATAGACAAGTACCTGACCTGTTCGAAAATGGGGCGTGGCGGACAATTGAAGATAGACTTCAATGACAACGCCATTGTCGAGGCAAAGAAGTACTTCGGCTATTTTGCGCTCGTCAGCAACCAGGCTATGGACACGTTCGCCGCGCTGGAAAACTATCGCCTGCGAGAAAAAATAGAGGAGCTGTTCGCCGATCAGAAGGGAGGTCTTGACGGTGCG
>SLSR01000170.1 GCA_007130365.1 Lentisphaeria bacterium | reverse complement strand
GCCCCGGTCAACGGGCGCGGACAGCTCTGCATGGACACTCTGGTGCGGATGATCGACGACCAGACCGCCGTGGTCTCGGTCATGTGGGCCAACAATGAGACCGGCAATATCTATCCGGTCTATGAGATCGCCGAAATCGCGCACCAGCACGGGGCTCTGTTCCACACCGACGCCGTGCAGGCCGTGGGCAAGGTTCCGATCGACCTGGGCAGCGCCAATATCGACCTGCTTTCGCTGAGCGGACACAAGCTGCACGCGCCCAAGGGGGTCGGCGCGCTGTATGTGAAAAAGGGCACCCGCTTCAACCAGTTCCTGATCGGCGGCCACCAGGAGTTCGGCCTGCGGGCGGGCACCGAGAACGTCCCCGGCATCGTCGCGCTCGGCGAAGCCATGCGGATCGCCGCCGACCATGTCGATTTCGAACGAACCGAAGTGGCGCGCCTGCGCGACAAGCTCGAACGCGAGCTGCTCAGGCAATGTCCCGACGCCCGGGTCAACGGCAATCCGCTCAGCCGCCTGCCCAACACCACCAACCTGAGCTTCGAGTATGTCGAGGGCGAATCAATCCTGCTGCTGCTCGACCGTTTCAATATCGCCGCATCCTCCGGCTCGGCCTGCACTTCGGGCAGCCTCGAGCCGTCGCACGTGCTGCGAGCCATGGGGGTGCCGGAGACCGCCCTGCACGGCAGCGTGCGCTTCAGCCTTTCCCGCTACACCACCGAACAGGAAGTCGACACGGTCATCGAGAAAATGCCCCCGATCATCCGCCGTCTGCGCGAAATCTCGCCCTTCGGCCGAGCCTGATCTGTCCTATGTGAATATCGATGATTTTGTGGTGGCGCTTTGATCCCCGCCCCGGCGCCAATGACGCATTGCGCCTTGATTCGCCAGTTCTGCCTCCTTTTCGCGCGATTGCCAAACCGAGAACCCGCTCCCGCGCGGGGAGCCGTGGATTGGGGCGGTTCGGCAAATGCGGCAGGAATGCCGGGCTTCCCCCTTGACTGTCGGTTTCAGGCTCGAAATGTCTTCACACTCCGATGCGGCCGGTGAAGAGCATGGAGGAGAGGTAGACCAGGTAGAGCAGGAGCAGCATGATGCCGGTGGTTCGTCCTATACGGGCGCGTACCACGCCGAAGGAGAAGGCGACGATTCCGAAGGCGAGGGCGAACGGGATGTCGATCGAGCGCAGGAAGCCGTCCCGGGGTTGCAGGGGGACAATGGTGGCCGAGGCTCCGACCACCAGGGACATGTTCAGGATATTGGCGCCGAAGATGTTGCCGACGGAAATGTTTTGCGCTTTCTTGCGGATGGCGGCGATGGCGGTGAACAGTTCGGGCAGCGAGGTGCCGAGTGAAATGAAGACCAGTGAGACCACGGCCTCGCTGATCCCGATGTTGCGGGCCAGGCGCTGGCCGAAGGTGATCAGCAGCCAGGCGCCGAAGACCACTCCGAGGGCGGCCATGAGAAAGGTCGCGAGCTGGCTGGCCAGCCGCCTGGCCGAGCGGTCCGGCCGGCAGCCCTCAGTGGCGGGTTCGGCCGGCTGGCTGGAGGGCAGCGGCAGAACCACGCCGTGCAGCGACTCGTAGTAGTTGACGACCAGGTAGATGCTTAGAACCACCAGGAAAATCACGCCTTCGCCGCGAGTGATCAGCAGGGTTTCCGCCGGGCTGGTGATGGCGACGTAGCCGATGGTCAGGGTGCCGAGCATGAAGACTCCGCGCAGCATGAACAGCTCGCGGCTGATCGCGGCGGTGGTGAAGAGCAGCAGAATGCCGAGGATCAGCCCGGTGTTGCAGATCACCGAACCGACGGCGTTGCCCACCGCCATGTCGCCGCTGCCCTGGGCGGCGGCGGTGATCGACGAGACCATTTCCGGCAGGGTGGTGCACAGGCTGACCAGGGTGCTGCCAATCACCAGTTCGGAGATTTTATAGACTCGGGCGATCCAGATCGCCTTGTCGAGGAACAAGTCGCTGCTCTTGATGATGATCACCAGGCCAATCAGGAACAGGGCAAGATTGATCGCGAGAAGGTCTGGCATGTGCTCCAAATTCCCGATTGATTAGTGAAGATTAGTGTGAATTAGTGGTTTAAACATGCCTTCCTGCGACCGGCGGGCTGAAGCACCGCCTCCACTGCCGCGTAAACGCGGAGCTGCGGCAGCTTATTTTTCCCATTCCAGGTTTCCTGTTCCATTCCGCCTTCCGTTCCCTGAACTGCGAAACCGATAAACGGTTCACGGTCGAATTCGCATGGTCTTGCTCAGGCCAGGTTCATGCGGTAGTAGTCGAAGATTTCGTCGGCCACGCTGAAGGTGGTGGCGATCAGGGCGACTCGTATCCACATGCCGTTGCGGGCTTGCCGCCAGTACATGGCGCGGGGGTCGCGGTCGCATTCGACCGCGATTTCCTGGCGTCGCGGCAGGGGGTGCATGAGAATGGCCTGCGGCCGCAGGATTTGCAGGTGTTCCGGCCGAAAGCTGTAGCGGGCGATGTCGACGGGGGTGTCGCCGGCCTGATCCCATTCGTCCTGGATCCTGGTCATGTAGATGGCGTCGACCTTGGGGATGTGTCCTTCGAAATCGTCGTCGACGGTGTATTTGACCCCGGCCCGGTCAAGCAGATGCAGGGCTTCCGGGGCGACTTGCAGGCGCGGGTCGGTGATGAAGAATTGTTCGACATTCCGATAGTTGGTGAGCAGGCAGGACAGGGAGCGGACGGTGCGGCCGCGCAGCAGGTCGCCGACGAACATGACCCTTTTGCCGTCGATGCCGTCGAGTCGCTCGAAGCTTCGCTGCAGGGTATAGATGTCGAGCAGCGCCTGAGTCGGGTGCTGATCCTTGCCGGAGCCGGCATTGATGATCGGAATCGGCCGCTCGCTGCTGGACAGCAGGTGGGCGACTCTTTCGGCAAAGCCCTGGCGCGGACTGCGCATAATGATCAGGTCGAAATATGAGCTGAAGGTGCGCAGGGTGTCTTCGCCGGACTCGCCCTTCAGTTCGCTGGAGGTGGCGGCGTCGCGAACCTCGGCCGGCTGCAAGCCCAGGTATTGGCAGGCGGCGTAGAAGGAGAGGAAGGTGCGGCTGCTGGGCTGGGTAAAGTAGAGCATCGCGCGCTTGTGGCTGAGCAGGCGGTTGAGGAAGTCGACCCCGGGTCGGCTTTTCGCGATCCTCCGGATGCAGGTGGCCAGTCGGCATAGGCGTTCGAGAGAATCCCGATCGAACTGCTGCGGGAAAATCGTATGATACGGGTTCCCCGCCCGATTGAAGGCCTGCGCCTTGTCGGCCACATCCAGTTTTTCGAATTGATCCCAGGGAAGTCGTTTGAGCTGATCGGGGTCGCGCCTTGTCTGCATGTCTGCTGCTTCCTTCCTGATGTTTGCTTTGCGAGACGGAAAGAGTTTGACAAAACAACTGGAACCGGTGACTGTCCTGCGTCAGTCAGGCGGTTTTTGCAGGGTTGCGACCATGAGGGCTTTGATCGTGTGCATGCGATTTTCGGCCTGGTCGAAAACCTTGGAAAACGGGGCTTCGAAAACATCGTCGGTCACTTCGGGCGGGCCGATTTCGGCGGTGATCTCGGTCTGGTGGTTGTGGAAGGCCGGCAGACAGTGCAGGAAAACCAGTCGATCGCGCTTCAGTTGGCCGGTGGCTTCGAGCAGCGGCAGGTCGACCCGATAGGGTTGCAGCAGCGCCAGGCGCTGTTCGAAATGGGCTTCCTCGCCCATCGACACCCAGACGTCGGTGTAGACCACGTTGGCGCCGCGAACCGCGGTTTGCGGATCGCTTTCGACCTCGATCGAGACTCCGGTTTCCTGCGCGGCCCGGCGCGCCCGCTCGATCCATCGGGCTTCCGGCGCCAGCTCGGGCGGGCAGCAGTTGACGAAGTTCAGGCCGAATTTGGCGCAGCCGAGCATCAGGGAGTTGCAGACATTGTTGCGGCCGTCGCCGAGGTAGGCCATTTTCAGGCCTTTGTCCTGGCCGAAGTTTTCCCGCACGGTCATCAGGTCGGCCAGGATTTGGGTGGGGTGGGCGTCGTCGGTCAGGCCGTTCCACACCGGCACGGCGGCGAACTCGGCCAGCAGTTCGGCCGTGCGATGGGCGAAGCCGCGGAACAGGATGCCGTCGAACATGCGTCCCAGGACGCGGGCGGTATCGGCCACCGACTCCTTTTTGCCGAGGTGGATGTCGTTCTTGCCGAGGTATTCCAGGCAGGCTCCTTCGTCGGCCGCCGCGACCACGGCCGCGCAGCGGGTGCGGGTGGAGGGCTTTTCGAAGAGCGCCGCGAGATTGCGCCCGGCCAGGCGCTTTGGCGCGCGGGTGCCCGCCGCCTTTTCCCTCTTCAATTCGATGGCAAGATCGACCAAACCCTCCAGCTCCCGGTTGTCGAGGTCTTCGAGAGTCAGCAGCGAGCGGTTGATTAGAGATGCAGGAAGGTTGATTGCCATAGTCCTTCGGCTTTTCTGGTTTAGGATGACAGTGGCAACAATATAGTTGGACTTGCGGAAAAGAGAAATGCTTGTTCCGCCGGTTTCCCGACCGGGGATGACACGGGACTCCGCAGGCAACTTCGCGGTCGTTCAGCCCGAGTGAGGTTTGGCGGCTGGGGTCGGCCTGAGCATTTCCCAGAGGGCGCCGGCATAGCCCATCTTGTGGAGCATGCGCAGGTGGCGGTCGAAGCGGTCGGGGGGGAACATGATGCGCCGGTGTTTGGCGAAGGCTTGCTCGAGGGCGCTTTGCAGCCAGTCCCGGTCGACGGTCGGGGAAATGTAGTAGACCGGTTCGAGCAGGTCGTGGTCGGCGCTGACCACGCCTTGCTCGACGGCCAGTCGGTGCAGCTCGGTCGCGGGCAGGATGCGGATGCCGAGGAAGACGAAGCTGACGGTGCATTGCAGTTGGAGAAGATGGTCGATGCCGGCCTTGGCGGTCTCCGCGGTTTCGCCCGGGCCGCCGAACATGAAGTAGTGGGCGGTCGGGATGCCGGCTTCCATGAACTGCCGGTTAGCTTTTAAGACATCGTTCCAGACGAATGATTTGCGCTGTCCGCGCAGGGTTTCGTCGGTGGCCGCGTCGGAGCCCATCTCGACCGAGCGCAGCCCGACCTCCTTCATCAGCTCGACCTTGTCCGGGGTGATGCCGGAAGGCTTGAAGAAAGCCGACCAGGGCACGCGCAGGCCGCGCCTTTTCATCTCCTCGAGCACTGGCATATGTTCTCCCTGGTCGTCGTTGAACACGGAGTCGGTGAAGAACACCGATTCGGCCCGGTGCTCCCGCGCCAGGGTCTCGATATCGTCGACCACCTGCTGCGGATCTCGCGAACGGATTTCGCGGCCTTCCAGGACGGGGTACGAGCAGTAGACGCAGCGGTGCGGGCAGCCGCGCTTGCTCTGGAGCGAGGCGACGCTGCCTTCGCGCAGGTAGTGGCCGAGGATGTGCGGGTCGTAGGCGGCGGCGGGGATGGCCTGGCCGCGCAGGCGGGGGCGGTCGGAAAAGACGGTGCCGGGCGGCGGCCAGTGGCCGCCTTCGACCTTGGCGAGGAATTGGCGAAACAGCTCCTCCCCCTCGCCGACCACCCCGTAGTCGGCACCGGTTGTGCGCATGATCAGGTCGGGAAAGATGGAAAACGCGGTGCCGCCGAGGATCACTTTGGCGGGCGACGAGCGATGGATGCTTTCGACGATTTCCGTGACCGCGTCGAGATAGCGCTCTTCGTGCAACATGTTCACATTGTCGATATTGCGGATGGAGATGCCGACCACGGCCGGCTCGAATTCGATCAGTCGTTGGCGCAGGGCGGTGAGGGACATGGCGTTTTGCAGGAAGTCGAAGAATTCGACTTGATGGCCGTCGGCCCGGGCGGCGGTCGCGATCATCGACATGCCGAGGGGGTAGACCGGGTAGGGGGTTTGCGCGACATTGGAGGAAATAAGCAATACTCGCATGGTTTATTGCCGCCCCCATTTTTGCCGCCTTTGCAGGCTGGGTCGGACAAAAGTGCCGTCGGCCTTTTCGCGGGCGATGACATCGACATACAGCTTGGCCATCTTAAGCTCGATACTGCAGTCGGCGTAGAACGAGTCCCAGGCATACTGAAACAGTTCGTCGAGTTTCCGCGGGGTCATGCGGGCGGGCCGGAAGACGGTTTCGCCGCAGGTGTAGCGGCTCCATTGGTTGTGGAGAATCCGATCCTGCCTGAGCAGCGATTCGCGAATCGGCGTGCCCGGGAACGGGGTCATGATGGTGAATTCGGCCAGATCAAGCTCGAGTTCGAGCAGGAAATCGACGAAGCGCCTGATGTAGTCCTCGTCCTGCTCGTCGGTTCCGAGGATGATCGTGCCTTCGACCCCGATGCCCCGCGCCTTGAGTCGGCGCACGCGCTCGGCGATGACCGGCGACATGTCGACGATGGCCTGGTAGACATACCAGCAGCCGGCCTCGGCCGCCAGGTCGAGGATTTCCTCGTCGTCCTTGATCGGGTGGGAAATCCATTTCTTTTTCAGGGGGATCAGGGCTTTGAACAGGTCTTTTTCCCACTGGTCGTCCTGGGCCAGCGAGTTGTCGACGAAGAACAGGCGGTTGTTGTCGATCGCCGCCACTTCGGCCACCACCTGTTCGATCGGGCGGGGTCGGAAACGGCGGCCGCCGAGGAAGGGGGTGCAGCAGGGGAAGCAGTTGAAGCGGCAGCCGCGGGAGGCATGGACCAGGTCGACCATCTGCACGCCCCGGAAGTTGTAGCGCGGCCGATCCAGGATTTCGCGGCGCGCCGGCGTGATCAGGCCGGTGTCCGGGAAGTCGAGGGCGTAGTCGTAGATGGGCTGCAGTCGGCCGCGGCGAAAGTCCTCGAGCACCGCCCCGAACCTTCCCTCGACTTCGCCGAGAAACACCGAGTCCGCGTGCGGCATGGTCTCTTCGGGGTGCAGCATGGTGCCGATGCCGCCGAAGATCACCGGCCTGCCAAGCTGGCGATAGCGGTCGGCGATGGCCCAGCCGCGCTCCATCTGGCAGGTCAGCATGCAGGAGATCGCGATCAGGTCGGGGTCGCCGGAGAAGTCGAGATCCTGCACATGTTCATCGCAAAACTCCACTTCGACTTCGGGCGGCAGGGCGGCCGCGAAGCAGACCGGGCCGTGCGGCGGCAGATGAAATTCCGGCTGGTTTTTCAGTTTCGGCCATTTGGGATAGATGATTTTCAGCTTCACAGTGGCTTCCTTGTCGTGAAATATCCGATCATTTCGTCGATCTCCGACCATTCCGCGGCCGCTTCCAGCAACGCCTTCGGTTCGACTATTCCGGCAACATCTTCCGAGTCGCGTTGGCCGCGGTCGAGTCGGACTCCGGCCGCCCCTGCGGTGGAAAGCCAGAGCGCGAGGATGGCCTGAGCGCGGCCGCTGCGCAGCTCCTGGCCGGCCGCCTGCAGAAGCGCGGCGAACGGCTGCCGTTCCGCCTGCATGAACCAGGAGGGTCCGGCCAGTCCGCAGGCGATCGAGGCTTCGGCCAGAGCCGCGGTCGGCAGAGTGTAGACAAACAGATTGCCGCGGGCCAGGCTGCGGCCGGCCGCAACATAGTCGCGGAAATATTCGAAGTTGACTTCTCTGGTCGGCTCCAGGCCGACCCCGAGCAGGCCGATCTCCGATTTCAGCTCTGGCTTCCATTGTGGATCGGCGTCTTGCATCAGCATGCAGGCGACTCCGCAGGCCGCCTTTGCCGCGGTGGGGAAGCGGCCGAAGTAGCGGGGCGGACGGGCAAACCAGACTTGGCTCAACCGGTGCCAGTCGCCGTTGGCCGGGAACTTGCCCAGGCGGCGGACTCCGTCCCGACTCAGGCTGGCGATTTCGGTTGGCCCGACCCAGGCCGCGGCGGTCGCGCGCCAGTTGCGGCATTCAGGGTAGATTGACCGTTCCTGTCTCATTTAGTTGCCTGTTTCATGGTTCTAGCCTGAATAACGCATGGCTTAATTCGCATGAATTAATCAGCCTAATACCAAAGCGCAGTTAATGCCGCCGAAGCCGGAATTGGTTGAGATTGCGCATTCCGCACGCGGCAGCTCATCGGCCTTTAGTCTGACCAGCCCCGCCGCCTCCGGCATCGTCTCTTGCAGGCCGACGGTCGGCGGGATGGCTTTTTCCCGCAGCGCCTGCGCGGTCACGAGCGCTTCCAGCAGCCCGGCCGCGCCCAGGGTGTGGCCGGTGCCGCCCTTGACCGAAAACAGGGGGGGCGAGTCCGAGCCGAAGATTCGCCTGAAGGCTTGCAGTTCCATGGCGTCGTTGTAAAGCGTGCCGGTGCCGTGGGCGCAGATCAAGTCGATCTGCTCCGGGCTGGCCTCGGCCATGTGCAGAGCCGCGAGTGTGGCTCGGCGCAGACCCTCGCCGTCGCGAGCCGGGCCGGTCATGTGATTGGCGTCGCCGGCGATGCCGTAGCCCAGGATCGAGCCCAGAATCTGGCGGCTTTCACGGCGGGCCCGCTGCGGACTCACGACCAGAGTCGCCACCGCCGCTTCGCCCAGGTTCAGGCCGTCGCGCTCGCGGTCGAACGGTCGGGCATGGTTCGGCGACAATGCCTGCAGGGCGGAAAATCCCGCGAAAGTGAATTCGCTGACGGTGTCGCAGCCAACTGCCAGCACCGCCTCGACCTGGCCGCTTTCGACCATGGCGGCGGCGCGGGCGAGAGCCAGGCTGGAAGAGGCGCAGGCGGCCGATACCAGGCCGGCCGAACCATGCAGGCCGACACGCTCCCGCACCCAGGTCAGAAGGCGCATCGGGTCGCCGGCGGTTCGGTCGGCGGTATCGCGCAGAACTTCTGTTTCGAGAAGGTCGATCTCGCCAACCGTAGTGGCCAGCAGGACAGCGGCGTCGGTCGGGATGCGGGGGCGCAGGCGGTCGAGGACGGGTGCCAGTATCGATTTGAGCCGGGAGTTTTGCCTGCAGTCGAGCGTTTGCCGGGGCGCGGAAGCGGCGAGTCGACTGATGAAGTCGCGCTCGGCAAAGCGTGTTTCCTCCGCGACCGCCGAATGTCCGGCGAGCAGTTCGCGCCAGCAGGCTTGCAGACCGCTGCCGTAGGCGGTAGTCATTGCGTTTTCAACTATGTTCGCCCGTGCCTTCATGTTGGTTCCGCAAACTCCCCGTTGCGCCAGCGCTGACGGCAACGCTCGAGCAAAGGCGGCGCGACCAGCCAGGTTTCGCCGTCCGCGCCGACCAGCATTTGCACAGTGAACCCGGTGGCCGCCAGGCGGTTGTCCTCTTTCCTGATTTCGTATTCGATATTCATGCGGGCACCTTCGCTCCAGACAAAGCGCCCGACTACAGTCACTTCTTCCGCCAGCATGGGTGAAGCGAAATAATCGACGTGAAACTGGACGATCGGGGCGCGCAGCCGTTCCCGGATGAAGTCCTGATAGCTCATGCCGCAAACTCGGCCGAGGGCTTCGTTGGCCTGTTCGAAGTAGGCGGCATAGCGGCCGTGCCAGAGAATGCCCATCGGATCCGACTCGCTGAACGAGACCCGGCGCTCGATGCGAGTCTCCAGGGGCGGCGGAGTTCCCGGGACGCGAGGGAAATAGTTGCCCTTGCGGCGACGCGGCGGACGATGCATGGTGTTTTCCAGGTTAATATATATAGCGCATGGCCGAATTCGCATGAATCAATCAGGTTCGCCTGACTGATTCACGAGCCAAGTTTGCCGCAGATTGCTACGATCCAAGACGCTGCTGTAGCAATCTACCGCAAGGCGCCGGAGCGGAGCAAGGTGCGGTGAAATTGGCCGCCCTTGGGTGCGAAATTCGGCCATGCACTTTGCACTAATGGAATTGCTTGCATGTAAATCGCTATTGGTTTGAAGGTTGATATATATATATATAGCGCATGGCCGAATTCGCATGAATCAATCAGGTTTGAATATAGCCCGCATAATGCAGGTGTAAACCGCGATTGCCGGTTCAGCCGGCCCCGTTCATTGCATGCAACCTTCCCGTGGCAGTCCTGTCCTAAATTTGTACCGACCAGTCGGTTTGCCGACGTCGGGATGGGGTTGGGAGGCTTGGAGGTCTTTTCGCAAAGGCGACGAGTATGAAGAGGCATAATTCATGGTTGTCTTTGGCAGCGGGGTGGGTTTTAATGGCAGCGGGGTGCGGCGAGATGAATTATCGGAACTATGACCGGCAGGGGAAAGACAATTTGCATTCGCGATTGACCGAGGTGCAGTACGCGGTAACTCAGCAGGGTGCCACCGAGCCGCCTTTTCGCAATCCCTACTGGGACAATGAAGAGTCCGGCGTCTATGTGGACATTGTCTCCGGCGAACCGCTTTTCAGCTCGCTTGACAAGTTCGACTCGGGCACCGGCTGGCCCAGCTTTAGCCGGCCGCTGGCGGAAAGTAATATTATCCACAAGGAAGACCGTAAGCTTTTCAGCACTCGCATTGAGGTGCGCAGCCGGGAAGCGGACTCTCATTTGGGGCATGTCTTCGACGACGGCCCCCAGCCGACCGGCAAACGCTACTGCATAAACTCCGCCGCCTTGCGTTTTGTGCCGGCGGAGAATCTGGCGGCGGAAGGCTACGGGCAATATGCCGAGATGTTCAAGGCGGAGAAGTCGGTCGGGGATAGGGAATCGGCGATGTCCGGCGGGATTTCCGAAGGTTCCGAATCACGCGAGACGGCGTTTTTCGCGGCCGGCTGCTTCTGGGGGGTGGAGGATATTATGCGCCAGGTAGAGGGAGTTCTGGATACCACTGTCGGCTATACCGGCGGCGCGGCCGAGAATCCCACCTATAGGCAGGTCTGTGCCGGCGCCACCGGCCATGCCGAGGCGGTGCGCGTGGAATTCGATCCGGAAATCATCGATTACGGCACCCTCCTGGATTATTTCTTCCGCCTGCATGACCCTACGACTTTGAACCGGCAGCACAACGACCGGGGCACCCAGTACCGCTCAGCCGTTTTCTATGCCAGTGAAGAACAAAGGCGGCAGGCCGAAGAGAAAAAACGGGAAGTGGATGCTTCCGGAGTCTGGAACAACCCGGTGGTGACGGAGATTGCGGCTGTCGGCGAATTCTATCCGGCGGAGGAATATCACCAGGATTATCTGCAGAAGAATCCCCAGGGATACAATTGCCATTATCTGCGGGATTGAATTACACCAATCATATCGCCGAGACTCCGCTGGATCAGGCCATGCGTCCGTTTCGCCGGGAATCGACGAGGAGATAAAATTTTGCCTCGTTATATTAAGGTTCATAGATATACTCCACCCGTACCGGTGCGCCTTCCTGCAAGGGCGGCATCACGCTCACTGATGGGCGGGCAACGTGTTTTTGCATGTCAAGAGGATTGAATTCTTCGTCCGGATCGCCTTGCCAGAAATACCTGGTGCCATGAAAATCCGCAACATTTCTGTCCGGCAGGTGATCGGCGTAGAATGCCATTACATCTTCCGCCGGATCGTCGCTGAAGGCCACCACGACCGGCAAGGTTTCAACCGCCGCCTGATTGATTGTCATTTCCTGCGCTGGAGCCGAAGCTACGCGCCTGAGTCCGGGATAAACCGGCAAGCCGCCAACCTCCGCCGGGGTCAGGACGGGCTCCTTGCCTGCATGTGCAATCGCCGCGTCATCCCCCGCCGCCGGTCCCGCCCCATTGCCGCAGCCGCCGGCGAGAACGAATAAAAAACCACAAAGAAAGATCAGAACAACAGTCTCGATTCGTCTGCATCTGCAACTCGGTACGCTGGTAGTCATTGTTTTGCTTGTGTTCATTTTAATCATCTCCTGTTTTTGTTTATTGCGCATTATGCAGCAATCACTGAATTTATCGCACCGGCGCCCCGCAGCCGGTGCAGAAGCGGGTTGGGGGGGCGGAGGGAGGAGGCGTTTCTTCCCCCTCCGCCTCATCGACCACGGCAGGGGCCGCCGGCTCGGTCTCCGGCAAGTCGGTTTCCGCCACTTGCACCGTGCGTCCGGCGCGAATTTTCAGCGGAATCGTTGATCGCCCCTCGTACATAGTGGCTCGCAGTTGATATTCTCCCTCTAACAGTTCATGGCTGTCGCCGAATGTTCCACTGGCGACTTCCCGCCCCTGCCAGTCGAACACCTGGTACTCGATAGTCGGATTGAGTGCCTGTTCGAGCGAGTGGACCAGGGAAACGGAGTCCATGGCGTTGTAGTATGTCCCATGGCCGGCTTCGGCCATGCCGCGCAGATTCTCCCGATCCGCCATGCGGTCGATCATGAAACCGATGACCACGTATTCCAGGTCGGGCCGGGCTTCTCGCAATTGTTTCGATTTCAGCACCGGATCCCGACGGAAGCTTTCCACGCCATCGGTCAGGACGATGACCAGCGGCTCTTGTGTTCCGCGCAGATCGCGGGGTATCTGCTCGATGGTGTGGGCCAGCGGTGTGGCGCCGCGGGCATTGATGCTCCGCACACTGCGAATAAATGCCGCCCGGTTCAAAGGTCCGACCGGGATCAGGAGTTCCGAGTCTGCCGCCGCCCGGTCGCGCTCGGCCCCAATAGCCCGATATCGGTGGCCGTAAACACGCAGTCCAACGCGGGCGTTGTACGGCAGGGTATTGACGATCCGCTCGATCACCTCCTGCGCCACAGCCAGGCGAGTGCGTCCTTCCATCTCGATCATCATACTTCCGGAGGCGTCGAGCACGAAGAGAATGGGGCGGCTTTCGCGTTCCGGCGGCTCGATGGTGGCCAGTCGGCCAGTCTGCCTTTTGCGCGTCTTAACTCGCAGAGCATAGTCGGCGGGACTTTGCAGGTCGCGCAGTATTTCGCGGTAGGTCTCCAGTATTTCGTGTTCGGCCTGCGGTTCGAAATAGCGTCCGTCGCGATACCACGCCGCGTTGAAGAGCCCGCGGGCAGCGGACCAGCCGGTACTTGTGT
>SLSR01000050.1 GCA_007130365.1 Lentisphaeria bacterium | reverse complement strand
TGCTCAATGGTCTGGAGAAGACGCTCGAAAAGAAAATTCCGGTCAGCGACCGGCGTTGGCATGTAGAGGAAGACCACGTCGCGTACGGATCAGAACGTGCGCTGTGCCCCTCTGGATGGCCCGAAACCCGAACTCTGCCACGAGCAATGCATCATTTCTGAATGTGAATTGAAACAAGCTACCCACTCAAAGTGAGAAAGAACCAAAAAAATTTGCCCTCCAACCAATCCCATGATATAATACATGCATGAACCAATTTTTGGGCAATCCTTCGGAGCAATACGAATCCCTGTACGTGCATGTCCCCTTTTGCGCCGGCAAATGCGAATACTGCGCCTTCTATTCCAAGGGCGAGAGCACGGGCGAAGAGCGCCGAGCCTTCCGCCACCGGCTCGACGCGGAACTGCGGGAGGCGCAGCCGCGCCTGCAGAATTTACACACACTGTTTATTGGCGGCGGCACGCCAAGCGTTCTGGCCGAACCCGAGCTGACCGACCTTCTCGGCTCGCTCCACCGGCATGCGGCCTGGCGGCCGGGGGCGGAGCTGACCATGGAATGCAATCCGGAGTCGCTAGACGCGGACAAGATTGCGGCAATGGCAAAGTTCGGGATCAACCGGGCCAGTGTCGGGATTCAGTCGTTCTCCGACCGCCTGCGCCAAGTGCTGGGCCGCGGCGGCAACCTCGACCGCCTGCCGGACTGGCTGGCCTGCCTGAAGGATCATGGCATCGACAATCTTGGCGCCGACCTGATCTACGGAATTCCGGGACAGACCCTGGCCGACTGGGAACAGGACTTGGAACTGGCATTTGATCTTGGGATCAGGCATTTGTCGACCTACGAACTGACTTGGGACGAGGGCAGCAAACTGGCGCGGCGCGGCCATCTTGAACCGGTCTGCCCCGACCTGGCGGTTTTCATGTGGCGGCTGACCGCGGAAGTCGGAGGGCCGCGCGGCTTTGTCCGCTACGAGGTCTCCAACCTGGCTCGACCCGGTTTCGAGTGTCGCCACAACCAGGGGGTCTGGCATGGCGCCCCCTATCTCGGCTGCGGCCCGGCCGCCTGCTCGTTCGACGGCCGCGAGCGCTGGAGCAATCCGGCCGACCTGCAAAAGTGGCTGCGCCGAAAGCCGGCGGAGCCCGACGAGCTTTCGGCCGAGGCGCGCGCCGCCGAAATCCTTGCCTTTGGCATGCGCACGCTCGAAGGCTGGAACTGCGACCAGTTCAAACAGCGCACCGGTTTCGACCTCTGGCATTTGCGGGGTTCGCAACTGGCGGCTCTGGCCGAGCAAGGTCTGATCGCGATCGGAGACGAGACCGTGCGCCCGACCGAGGAGGGATTCCTGTTCGCCGACTACATTGCCGAGCAACTGCTGTAGAACCAGACCTCGCCTTTTTGAGCACAAAAAAGCGGAGTTGCTCCCCCGCAGCTCTGCTTTCCCAGGCGGAGGCGGGCGCGCTGCCTGCGAAGTGCGCGCATGAATGTGGTCAGACACGCAAGTGTGTCAGGTTCTCGCGGCCATGTTCCTGCCAATGACGCGCAGCGTCAAAGGTCAATAGCCCCAAAGGGGCGAAATCATCGTAGCCCAGGGTTAAGCGAAGCGCAACCCTGGGTGGGTATTGCGCCCTGAAAGGGCACTTCAACAGCGCGTCCGAAAAGAGTGTGCGGGCGATTTCTCCGGCGGGCTGAAGCCGCGCCGGGGGCTGCCGCGTAAACGCGGAACTGCGGCAGTGGTGTGATCTGTCATGACGAGCGGGGTTTTTCGGGCGTTCAGCGGGAGGTCGGGGAAAAGGAGGGAAAACATGGACTGGGGAAAAATCTGCCGCAGTTCCGCCTTCAGGCGGCAGCGGTAGCGAGCTTTTAGCGAGCGGCCTGTAGTTTAAGCGGGTCGGGTAAGAGTAACCAAGTAAGGGTGAGACGAAGGGTGGGGTGAAGAGGGCGATAAAGTGTTTAGAAGAGAGGCGTGGAGGCCATATGATCAGTCGCGTTGGATCGCCCGCTATCGTCAGCCTGGGACACTTGATCCCGCACTTTATCGCACACTTTAACCCACACTTACTCGGTTGCGCTTAAACCACCTGCCTAATCGATATTGGGCATGACAGACAACCACAATATGCCCACAAATTATGCGGACGCGGCATATTTCTCAACCCTGGCTTCCTCTATCGCCCCTCGTACATGCGGCGGTAGTAGTTCTGATAGTCGCCCGAAACCACCTGGTCAAGCCAGTCCGCATGTTCGCGGTACCAGTTGACGGTCTCGGCAAGGCCGGTCTCGAAATCGACCGCCGGCCGCCAGTCCAGCTCCCTTTCCATCTTGCTGGCGTCGATCGCGTAGCGACGGTCGTGGCCGAGCCGGTCGCGAACATGCGAAATCAGGGATTCGGGCTGCCCCAGGATGCGCAGGATCGTCCTGACCACTTCCAGGTTGGTGCGCTCGCTGTCGCCGCCGATGTTGTAGACCTGTCCCGATCTTCCCCGGCAAAAGGCCGCCCATATCGCCCGGCAGTGGTCGAGCACATGGATCCAGTCGCGCACCTGCATGCCGTCGCCGTAGACCGGCAGTGGAAGCCCCTGACGGGCGTTGTTGATCATCAGCGGAATCATTTTTTCGGGAAACTGATAGGGGCCGTAGTTGTTCGAGCAGCGGGTGATCACCGTATTCAGTCCGTAGGTGTGGTGACAGGCCTGCACCAGCAGGTCGGCACCCGCCTTGCTGGCGCTGTAGGGAGAGTTCGGACTCAGCGGCGTGTCCTCGCTGAACTTGCCCTCGGCGCCGAGCGAGCCGTAGACTTCGTCGGTCGACACTTGCAGGAAGCGCTCGACCTTGGCCGCCATCGCCTCCGCCAGCAAAGCCTGGGTGCCGAGCACATTGGTCTGGACGAACACGGCCGCGTCGTCGATCGAGCGGTCGACATGGCTTTCAGCCGCCAGATTGAGGATCCCGGCAATCCGGTGTTTGGCAAACAGCTCGCGCAGCAGTTTGCGGTCGCCGATATCGCCCTTGACAAAGCAATGCCGGGGATGCTCCATGACCTCGGTCAGATTGCCGAGATTGCCTGAATAGGTCAGCTTGTCCAGGTTGACAATCTCAACCTCGGTCTCGCTCTCGAGCAAAAATCTAATCAGGTTGGCGCCGATGAAGCCGGCGCCGCCGGTGATCATGACAGTTTGCATCTATGGGCTTTTTCCTTTCATCTATACACACATTAAGTGGTCAGGCCGCCGCTGCAGTGGCTGATGCGAAGCGCCTTCGGCGCGGTTTTTCATTCCATGAACTCGGAACTTCGGAACTCAAAAAAAACGGTTCCTTTTCAGTTTGAGTGGGTAGCTTGTTTCAATTCACATTCAGAAATGATGCATTGCTCGTGGCAGAGTTCGGGTTTCGGGTTTCGGGCCATCC
>SLSR01000179.1 GCA_007130365.1 Lentisphaeria bacterium | reverse complement strand
TTTGCCGGCGTTGGGAAAGCCGATCAAGCCGACATCGGCCACGGTCTTCAATTCGAGCAGGAGGATTTTCTCCTGACCCCGGGTGGCCGGCTTGGTGGTTCGCGGCGCCTGGTTGGTGGAGCTGGCGAAACGGGCGTTGCCCAGGCCGCCGCGACCGGGCTGCACCGGACAGAACTCCTCGCCCTCGGCGTTCAGGTCGGCCAGTTGGCGCTGATCTTCGGCATCGCAGAACACGGTGCCGAGAGGAACCGTCACAATCTTGTCGGCACCGTTGGCGCCGTGGCGGTTGCGGCCTTTGCCGGGTTCGCCGTTGCCCCCTTCGTAGTGGGGCATGTAGCGCATCGCGACCAGACTCTGCTCGTTCGGCGAGGCGCGAAAGACCACTCTGCCGCCATGGCCGCCGTCGCCGCCGTCCGGACCGCCCTTGGGAATGAACTTCTCCCGGCGAAAGCTGACGCAGCCGTTGCCGCCGTGTCCGGCGCGAACTTTGATTTTGGCTCGGTCGACAAACATATTGCTGGCAGTCCCGCGGATAGGGCAGAAAAAACGCGCCGCCACCTTGCTTGCAGGGCGGTCGCGGCGCGTTGTGGTCGGTAGAAGGCGAACCGTTCCGAATCTATTCGGCGGTGGCGAGAACGCTGATCCGAGTCTTGGCGCCCTTGGTGTACTTGACCACGCCGTCGGCGGTGGCGAAGAGGGTGAAGTCGCGTCCGAGTCCGACATTGTCGCCGGGGTGGAACTTGGTGCCGCACTGGCGTACCAGAATGCTGCCGGCGGAGACGGTCTGCCCGCCGTAAACCTTGACTCCGCGGTATTGCGGATTGCTGTCGCGACCGTTGCGGCTGCTGGATTGTCCCTTTTTATGTGCCATAGCCAGAATTCTCCGTTGAAGGCTGAGCGTCAGTCGATTTCCATTGAGTTTGCGGTGTTTAATATAGCAAGGCCGGGCGGCTTGTCAACCGCGTCGTTGCGGCCGGCGGGGATCTTGGCCGACAATGGTCGGGCGCGGCAGTTGGCTCGGCGGCTTCGCCCTCCGCATAAAGCAAAAGGTGCGCCGACTTCCGGCGAAGCTCGGCGCACCTTTATTCGGCTTTAAGCCTGTTTTGCCTTGTGGTTATTGCTGCTGAACGTGCTCCATGAATTCCTGCATGAGCTCTTCGTCCTGCTGGATCGCCTGCATGATTTCGCCGTATTCTTCGACTTCCAGGCCGGCTTCCTCGACCACCCTTAACATGGCCTGCTCCGCCTCCGCGACCTGCTCCTGGATCACGGCCTGATCTTCGACCCCTTCCAGTTGCAGCTGCAAACGCTGGTTGATGGCGCTGACCGCGAGATAGACTTGGCTGGCCTGTTCGACTTGCGCCGATGTGACATCGGCCGGGTCAAGGGCGGTTTGCGGTGCCGCTCTTTCTTCGGCCGGCCGACGAGCCTCCAGGAGCTGGATGAAGGCCATGCGCAAATCTTCGTCCTGATTGACTGCGTTGATGATCCGCTCGTAATCGGCGGTTGCCAGGCCGGCTTTGGAAATCGCGTCGAGCATTTCGGGTCGCGCTTCCTCGACCTTTTGCTCGATCACTTCCCGGTCTTCGACTCCGGCCAGCTCCTGCTGCAGGCGCTGCTGGATTTCGCTGACTGCCATATAGGCGTCGGCGGCCTGCTCCAGTTGCCGGTCTTCAATCTCAACCTCCGGCTGGGGCGGCGGCTGCGCCGGCAGTTCCTGAGCCGCGAGATGACTCGACCAGCTCGCCAGGCCGATGGCGGCGATCGCGCAAGCGGCCGCGGTTGTCTTGATCATGGATGGGGAATGGTTCAGGGTAGTCATTTGTCTTTATCTCCTTAGCCTAGACAATTATTGTTTTGTTTGGGGTTTGCTTTTTGCTTGGTTTATGACGGAAATGGTGTTGACCCTATTCCAGGTCGAAGACGGGCTCTTCGTCCGCCGGTTCGATATCCTCTTCCGGTTCGGCCGGCTCTTCCCACTCGTGGTCGGCGGGTTGTATGGGCTCTTCCCATACCGGTTCTTCGGCACAGCCGAAAGTCAGAGCCAAAAGGCCGGCGAGAACTCCGGCCGGAAGCCATTTCAGCCATTGACAGAGCTGTTTTGCGGTTGCGTGGTTTGTCTGCATTGTCGTGTTTTCCTTTCTTGATTTGGCGTCGGGCGCCGGTTCTTGTTTTGCCGCGGAGGTTGCCCGCAGTCGCCTGGCTTGAGTTGTTGCAAGTTCCATGCCAACTTCGATTTTTCCTGTTTTACGGTCGAGCGGCCGACTTGCCATCCGGGAAATAGTGTGTAAATTGGTTACATGTGCAAGAAAAATGCGAAAATTCGGGGGCGGGCCGGGAAGGTGGCTGCCGCGGTTCTCGGCTTCAACCGACGGCTCAATCTGCGCACCGCTCTGATCGTCTATGTGCTGCTGCCGATGGGGTTGCTTACCGTGGCCGGGGCCTGGTGGAGTCTGCGGGCCTTCGAGCGGCAGGTGGAAGCCAGGATGCAGAAAGATTTGGAGATGGTCGCCCGGGCGATCAAGCAGCCTTTGAATCATGCTTTGCTGCGCGAGCGCGAGGGGAGCATTGCGCAGGCGCTCGAGTCGGCCTTCGCGATGAGCCATGTCTACGGCGCCTATCTCTACGATTCGCAGGGCAGAAAGATTTCCGAGCCCGGCTCCGAAACTGCCGGCATCGAGCAGGAAGAGGTGAGCGAGCGAGCGGCCGAAGGCGAGCGGCACGGCGAATACGGGCGGGTGGCCGGGCGCGATGTCTATTCCTATTTTGTGCCCTTGACCGATTCCGGCGGGCGGATTGTCGGGCTTTTGCAGCTGACGCGCCGCCGCAGTGATTTTCATGAGCACATACGGGGTGTTCGCTACAAGGCAGGCGGACTTTTTCTGATCGCCTTTATTAGCCTGACCGGGGTGGTTCTGTTCGGATATCATCGGGTTTTCGGCAAACATTTGAATCGTTTTTCCGCGAGCATGACCAGAATCGCCGAGGGCGAACGCCTGCATCGCTTCGCCTTGGCGGGGCCGCGCGAGATCATGAACTTGGGCGAGCATTTCAACCGCATGCTGGACAATATCGACCGGGTCGAGCGTGAGATCGAGCGTCGGCGCGATCAGCAGAAGCGTTTGGAGGAGCGTTTGCGGCAGACCGAAAAACTGGCGGCGGTCGGGGAGCTGGCGGCCGGGGTGGCCCATGAACTGGGAACTCCCTTGAGCCTGATCGACGGCAAGAGTCAACGGGCGCTGCGAGTCGACAATCTGCCGCAATCGGTGGATGCGGGGTTGCGCGACATTCGCCGGGAAGTCGGCAGGATGGAGCGGATTATCCGTCAACTACTCGATTTCAGCCGACGGCATAAGCTTAAAAAGCGTTCGGTCAAGGCTTGCGATCTGGCGACCGCGGCGGTTGCC
>SLSR01000067.1 GCA_007130365.1 Lentisphaeria bacterium | reverse complement strand
ATTGGCTGCCGTCGGCGGTATGGCGCGAGGACTGGGCGGGAGACCTCGAGTTGCAGGCCGGGGTGCGGGGCGATCCTGGGCGCGGCCTGTATTCCGCGTCGACCGAGTGGAGTTTGTCCGGCTTGACTTTGGCAATGCCCGTCTTGCAGGAGGCGGTCGGCGACCGGCCGCGGGGAAGCGGCGAATGGCGTTTGGCGGCAGGGGAAGGGCTGTCGGTTGCCGATTTCAATTTGCGGTTGGCGGTCGGCGAGTTGTCCGGGGCTGGCGACTATCGGTTCGAAGACGGTCAACTGAAGGCCGCCGCCGACTTGCGGGTTGACGAATTGGCCTGGCTGAACGGTTGGCTGGAAGCCGGGCTGCGGGGCAGGGTCGGACTGTCGGCGACGGTGGCGGGGACGGTCGCCAGTCCGGTCTGGCAGATTGAGCTTGCGGGGGAGGATTTGACCTATGGCCGGCTGGCGCCGGTCGACCTGCGGGTCGAGGCCGGTCTTGCCCGAACCGAGGCTGCGTGGCAAGGCGAACTCAAGGCCGATATCGAATGCCGAGGCGAGCACATCGATGCCGGCTTCGCCTTCGATTGGGCGAGTCCTCGCCTGGCTCTTGACGGCATAAGGGTTCAGGGTTTGCGGACGAGCCTGACCGGATCGACCCGATGGGATACGGCGGCCAATTTGCTGGATGGACGGTTGACGGTGGCGAGCCAGGACGTTTCGCGACTTGGCGCTTGGCTGGGCTTGACTCCGGAGCTGACCGGGGAGGGGGAGTGTGAGATCGAGCTGTTTAGTTTGGCCGGTCGTCAGCAGGCTCTGGTGGTGGGAGTGGGGCGGGCGCAAAGCTGGGGCGACTGGTCTCTGGAGGAGGTCGCATTGTCGGTTTCTGTGGAGGATTTGTTAGGAGAGCCGACAGGATGTGCCGAGATTACTTTCGCGCACGCGCAGTCGGGAAGCCTGAGTGTCGACTGCGGGTTGTTGGCGGTCGAGACCATTGCCGACGGGGTGGCGTTCACCGGTGAGTTCGCGGGACGGATCGGGGAGGATATGCATGGCAGCCTGGCCGGATTCTATCGTCGGACGGAGGAGCGGGGCAGCCTGGAGCTGTCTCGATTGCAGGGAGAGTTTGCCGAACGGCGGTTTGCCTTGCTCGAACCCTTGCGGTTTTGGCATGTGAAGGCGGAGTCCGAACTGTTGCCGGCCAGGCTGACTTTCGGTTCCGCCTCGATGGTGGTTGACGGGCGGCGCCGCGGCGATGAGGTGCGGGGCGACTTGCGGATCGACGCGCTTGACCTGGCGGAGTTGCCCGGGGCGGTCGCCAGTCGAGTCAGGGGGCAGGGTGCCTTGGCCTTGCGGTTGCGCGGCACTCTGGCCGAGCCCGAGGCGAGCTTGCGGGTGGATTTTGAAAATTTGACGGCATCGTCCTGGGAAATCGACGATTTGGGAAGCTTTGCCCTTGCCTTGGAGATCGGGGCGGCGGATGGTCGGGGAGATTTGGCGGTCGCGCTGCGGGAGGACGACCAATTGCTGAGTCAGGCCGAATTGTCGATTCCCCTGGCCTTTAGTTTGCGCCCCTTCCAGCTCGCGTGGCGCGAGCCCTGGCCGCTGGAAGGCCGGATTCGCGGCGAGCTGGAAACGGCGCGGCTGGCCGGGGTCTTAATGCCGCCGGAACATGGCCTGCGGGGATTGGTTAATCTCGACTTGACTTTCGACGGCAGTTTGCGGACTCCGCAAATCGATGGCGAATTGGCCTTTTCCCGGGGGGCATACGAGCATTTGAGCAGCGGCGTTTATCTGTCCGGGATCGAATTGCGAGCCTGGCCGACGGATTCGCGCTCCTTTGATTTCGAGCTGTCGGCAGGCGATGGCGCCGACGGCCGCTGGCGGGGGCGGGGCAGTTTTCAGTGGGAGTCGGCCAAGGCGCTGTCCTGGCGTTTGCACAATGAGCTGACGGACTTTCGCCTGCTGCGTCATTCGCTGGCCATTGTCGATGTCGAGTCGGCCAATTTTGTGGTTCGCGGAAGTCGTGATCGGGCAAGTCTGCGCGGGAATTTGCTGATTCAGCGCATCGAGGCCGAGATTCCCGAAAGACGGCCGCTCGAGGTCGTCAGTCTGCCGGTGGTCGAGGTTGGCCGCGAACCCGTCGATCGCTTGCATGACCTGGGATCCGGGAGCGGATGGAGCTTTCCTCTGCATTTCGATTTGAACATGGATCTGCCGGCTCGCGGCTATCTGCGCGGGCGCGGCCTTGACTCCGAATGGCGTGGCAATCTGCGGCTTGACGGCACTGCGGACGAGCCGCGTTTGCAGGGGCGCTTGCAGTTGATGCGCGGCCGACTGCGCCTGCTGGATCGGGACTTCACTCTGGATCGAGAGTCCTTTGTCGCCTTCGACGGCTCGCGGCCGCCCGATCCGGAGTTCGATCTGCGCGGTTTGTACCGTCGGCGCGGCCGGCAGATCGGCATCAGAATGTTCGGAACGGTTTCGGATCCGGATTTCGAACTGTCCTCGGAGCCGCCGATGGCACAGGACGAGATTTTGGCCTGGCTCCTGTTCGGGCGCTCGGTTGCGGCCTTGACCCCGTTTCAGGCGGTGCGGCTGGCCAATGCGGTGTCGACGTTGGCCGGGGGCGGTACCGGATTCGATATTTTGGGACGGGTGCGCACGATGGTCGGTCTCGACGATTTGGCGATTGTCCAGGACGATGCGGGCGCGGCCGGATTGGGGGTCGGCCGCTATGTTCACGAGCGGGTCTACTTGCGGGCGCAGGCCGGGCTGGCGCCCGGCTCGGACACGGTCGGGGTGGAGGTGGAATTGACGCCTCGGCTGATTCTCGAGAGCGGGGTGGGACTCAATCGCGAGGGGGGGGTCGGATTGTTTTGGCGGTTCGATTATTGACAGTCGCCTTGGTGTACGTTGCGAAAACTTGGAAATGGTGTATGGTTTTAGTATAGGAGGTTTGTCGTAGGGAAAGCAAAGCATCCGATGGTCGGATGAAAGGTTGGGCATGATTGGGGTTGTTGTCCTGGTTGTTTCCCTGATTCTGCAAATTGTCGCGGCGGTGAGAGTGGTCTTCTATGTCAGACTCTCCGAGCATGTGAAAGTGTGGATGCTCTTGGGTTTTGCCTTGCTGCTGATGGCGGTTCGGCGGCTGCGCACTCTGACGGTTGTCCTGAGCCAAGGCAATGTGGCTTTGATCGACCTGCCGGCGGAGCTTCTGGCCTTGGCGATTTCCCTTTTGCTGGTAGTTGCGGCCTTTCTTTTGCAGCGGGTGTTTGCCCATTGGCGCGAGTGCCGCGATAATTTGCGCGATGAAGTTGCGCAGCGACAGCATTCCGAGTTGGTCTTGCGCGACCGCGAAGCCGACCTGCTTGGTCTGTTGAATTCAATCAATGACGCGGTGGTGGCTACCGACGTCGACGGGCGGATTGT
>SLSR01000010.1 GCA_007130365.1 Lentisphaeria bacterium | reverse complement strand
TTTCGTGTATTTCGTAGTTGCTCCTATGGTTTGCCGCGGTCTTTGGCCCGGGTTGGAAGCCCGCCGAATATTGTTTCCCGATTGCCCCAGGGTCGCCGCCCCGAACCCCCCACCCCGGGCAGGCGGCTCCGCCGTCCGGGGTTCAAGCCCTAATCCGATCGAAGCCGGTGAACGGCCGCAATACCTCGGGCACCACCACCGAACCGTCGGCCTGCTGATAGTATTCGAGAATGGCGCAGACCACGCGGTCGGTGACCGCGGTCGCCGAAATCGTATGCGGAAAATCGCGGCCGCCGTCTTCTTCCCGGCAGCGGATGGCCAGTCGGCGAGTCTGAAAATCGGTAAGGTTGGTGTTGGAGGTGACCTCGCGATAGTCGCCGTATCCCGCAAACCAGGCTTCGATATCGTACTTCTTGTAGCCGGGCGCGCCCAGATCGCCAACGCAAATGTCGACGACCCGGTAAGGCAGTCTCAAGGCCTGCATCAAATATTCCTCGTTCTCCTGGCACTGCGCATGATAGAGCGGCGAGTCTTCGGGACGGCAGAAGACAATCTGCTCGACCTTGTGAAACTGATGGACGCGGAAAATGCCGCGCGTCTCCTTGCCGTAGCTTCCCGCCTCGGTTCGGAAACATGGCGTGAAGGCGGTATAGCGCAAGGGCAGCTCGGAAGCCGGCAGGGTCTCGCCGGCATGATAGCCGACCAGGGTCTGCTCGGAGGTGCCGATCAGAGAGAGGTCCTCGCCTTCAATGCGGTAGGTTTGATCCTTGAAAAAGGGCAGGTAGCCGGTTCCGAACAGGGTTTCCTCCTTGGCCAGGCAGGGAGTCATGAACAATTTGAAGCCACGCCCGATCAATTCCCGCTGCGCCCAAAAGAAGAGGGCGCTGGCCAACTGCGCCCCCTGCCCGGCCCAGTAGTAGAAGCCGCTCTGCGCCACCTTGGCGCCGCGAACCGTGTCGATAATGCCCAGCCGTTCGCCGAGCGCCTCGTGGGGAAGCGGCCTGAAATCGAACTCGGGCTTGTCGCCATATTCGTGCAGCGGCAGGTTTTCCCGGTCGCCGCCGCCATCGGGCACATCGTCGGCCAGCAGATTGGGCAGCCAGGCCAGAGCCTGATCGGTGCGGTCCCGGGCCGCAGCCAGCAGGCCTTCCTTCTCGCTCAGCGAGTCTTTGATCTCGCGCACCTGCTCCCGGGCTTCCGGTCGGTCCCGGCATTCCTTGCTCAACCGATTGCGCTGCGCCCGCAAATCCTCGATCTCCCGCAGCAAGGCCAGGCAGGTCGCATCGTCGGCCAGCAGCCGGTCGATATCGACCCGGCACCCGCGCCGTCGACAGTTGGCCTTGACCAAGTCCGGGTTTTCCCTTAAAAAACGAATGTCAATCATCGCTCATATCCCTCTGGCGGCGGCAGGCATTCGCCCGCGTCCACCTGTCCTGAACTGTTCTCACGCATCAACCATCGCGAATTTGACGGCGACCCTGGCGACCTGTCGGTCACCGACAAAAAGGTCGGACTCACCCTTGCCGAAGCGCCCTTTGCTGGTAATCCGCGTATCGAAATGCAACTGGTCTCCGACATTGACCGGAGCCATGGACAATGCCTGGTCGATGGCCATGAAATAGCCGATCTTCCCCTGGTTGGCGGGTTCGCGCAGAGCCAGAAAACAACCGGCCTGAGCCGCCATTTCGGCCAGCAGATAAAGCGGCACCACGGGCACGGCCAAAGCCCTGAAGAAATGTTCGTTGCCGGTCATGTTTTTGAGTGCAATCACCCGCGATCGCGGATGGTCGAGATGAAGCACCCGATCAAGCAGCAAAAACGGATAGCGATGCGGGATGACCTCGGCAATCTCCTGGACCGGATGAATGTCTTCCGCCGAGAATTCGATTCCGTCCCACTTGCGGGGGGCGGGAGCCAACTCCCGGTCGAGCGCCTGCAGTTCCTCGGGATTGAAAGCTTGCAAAGTCAGCAATCCCTGGCATGCCAGATCGCCGTCGGTGCGGGTCTCCACCGCCACCGTAAAGCCGCCCTGCTCCTCGCTTTTGACGCGAGCCGACACCCGCAACAGATCGCCCGGCACCACCGGCTTGCGAAACTTGATCCGCTCGATCCGCAGGATCTGCACCGAATGCTCGCGCAAGGCGGGCCGCAGGCTCTTGTACAGAGCACAGCCAAGCTGCCCCATGGCCGCGATCTGCAGAACTCCCGGCATAATCGGATTGCCCGGGAAATGACCGTTGAAGAAATCCTCGTTGACCGAAATCGCCTTGACCCCTTCCGCCGCACCCGCGGCCGCGTCGACCAGAGCCCGGTCGAGCATCAGCAGCGGCGGGCCGACCTGGGTCAGGCTTTGCAGCTCGCGCACCCGATAGTCCTGCTTCATTGAACTTCTCCAAACCTATTGATTACAGTTGTCAGACAAAAGCCGGGCCAATTCAATGTTCGCCTCGTGTCCCGGCTTGACCGCCAGCAGACGGCCTTGCAGACGGGCTCCGAGCAATGAAAAATCGCCGATCGCATCCAGTATCTTATGGCGGACGAATTCGTCGGGGAAACGCAATCCCTCCTTGCTCAGGATCACCCCGTCCTTAATCACGATCGCGTTGTCCAGACTGCCGCCGCAGATCAGGTTGGCGTTGATCAACCCCTCGATCTCGGGATAGCTGCAGAACGTCCGGGCGGCCGCGATCTCCGCCAGAAAGGTCTCGCGCCCGACCGGCAGCGACAGGTATTGACAGTCCAGCGGCGTGCAGTTGTATTTCACGGTACAGGAAATCCGATAGCCCTCGCCCGGCAGAAAGACCAGGCAGGACTCCCCTTTCTCGTAACATACCGGGGTCTCAATGCGCAACCCCTTTCGCGAACCGTCCTGCTCGACGGCTCCGGCCTCGTCCAGCAATTCGACAAAGGGCGTTGCGCTGCCGTCGCCGATCGGCGGTTCGGGGCCGCTCATCTCGACCAGTACATTGTCAATGCCAAAGGCATAGAGCACGGCCAGCAGATGCTCCACCGTATAGACCACGGCCGAGCCGTCGGCAATCGTCGTCGCCCGGCGGGTTTCAACCACATTGGCCAGGCAAGCCGCGACCCTGGGTTGCTCCGGCAGGTCGGTGCGGCAAAAGACGATGCCGCTGTCAACCGGGGCCGGCCGCACGGTCAGGCCGACTCGACTGCCCGTATGCAGGGTGATCCCGGAGAGACAGGCGGAACGAGCCACCGTGTGTTGTCGACCATGATCAATCACCAAGCGTGCCTCTGTTCGTTCAACGTCGTGAATGCACTCGGTTCAAAATGGCGCAGCTATTTTGAACCGAGTGCATTCATTTGTTCGCATTCTTTCCGTTTACTGTCGGCAACCGCCGGTCTGTATTAGAAACCGTTCGTTCAAGCGGGTCGCGCAAGTGTATCCGGGTAAGGGTGGCGTTGAAGTGT
>SLSR01000196.1 GCA_007130365.1 Lentisphaeria bacterium | reverse complement strand
GCGGGCGGCGCGGTCGGGCAGTATCTTTGCGATCCGGCGCATGGCAAGATTCATTTGATCCTGCATCATGTCGGCAGCGCCTTGGTTTCCGGCACCCTGGTCGCGGTCGGTCTGGTGGTGCTGTGGCTCTACGACTGGCACGACGCGATGCTGGCCTGGCAGCGCAAGATGCGGGAGCGCCGGGAACAGGCGGCGGCCAATGCCGCCGCCGAGGACGACGGTCAAGCGGCGGGATCGGGCCGGCTTCCGCGCTCGACTCCCGAGGAGAGGGCACGCATTCTGCGGGCTCGCGAAGAGCGAGGCGCGGGCGACCAGGAAAGGCGGCGCGAGGCGGCCGCCAAAAACCAGGGCGGCACTCGCAAGCCCGAGGCGGCCGAAGGCGGGAAGCGGGGCAAGGGCCAGGCGCCGCCCAGTCCGAGACGCGAGTTTCGCGGCGGCGGGCGGCAGGGCGGCTCCTATCAGTTGCCGGGGCTTGACCTGCTCGACAGCGCCGACGCCAGCCTCGAGACCACGGTGGACTCGAAGGAGGTCGAGAACAAGAAGGTGATCTTGCAGGCCACGCTTGACAGCTTCAATATCGAGGCCAAGGTCGGGCAGGCGACCAGCGGCCCGCGGGTTACCCTGTTCGAGGTCGAGCCGGCGCCCGGCGTGAAGGTCGAGCGGATCAGCAATCTGAGCAACAACATCGCGATGGAGCTGCAGGCGCAAAGCCTGCGCATTCTGGCGCCGATCCCGGGACGCAAGTCGGTCGGCATCGAGGTGCCCAACGACCAGGCCGCCAACGTTTCGCTGCACGGTTTGATGAACAGTCCGGTGTGGCGCAACAAGAAGGTGGCGATCCCCCTGCTGTTGGGGCGCAACATCAGCGGCCGTCCCGTCATGCTGGACTTGACCAAGGCGCCGCACCTGCTGATCGCGGGCGCCACCGGCAGCGGCAAGTCGGTCTGCATAAACGCCCTGCTGATGTCTCTGCTGTATCGCTTCACCCCGGAGGAGATGCGGCTGATCCTGATCGATCCGAAGGTGGTCGAGTTCAGTGGCTACAGCACTCTGCCGCATCTGGTGGTGCCGGTGATCACCGATTCCAAAAAGGTGCCGCTGGCTCTGCGCTGGGTAATCAACGAAATGGAGCAGCGCTACAATATGTTCGCGGCGGCCGGCGCCCGCAACATTGCGGCCTTCAACGCCCGCCCCAGGAAAAAGGCGAAACAGAAGGACAAGGAGGGGAACGAGATTCCCGAGCGGGTGCCCTACATCATTGTGGTGATCGACGAGTTGGCGGACATTATGATGACCGCCAAGGCCGAAGTCGAGACTTCGCTGGCCCGGATCGCGCAATTGTCGCGGGCGGTGGGCATTCACACGATTATCGCGACCCAGCGGCCGAGCGTCAATGTGATCACCGGGATCATCAAGGCCAACTATCCAACCCGGATCGCCTTTCAGGTGACTTCGCAAATCGATTCGCGCACCATTCTCGACGGCAAGGGGGCGGAGAAGCTGCTGGGGCGGGGCGACATGCTGTTCAAGCCGCCCGGCGCCTCGCAGCTCGAGCGCAATCAGAGTCCGATGGTCAACGACCACGAGATCGACGCCGTGGTCGACTTCGTGTCCAGCCAGGCCGAACCGAGCTTCGAGCCGGATGTCTTCAAGACTTCGGGCGGCGGCGACGAGGGGGTGCCGGGCGAGGATCTTTCCGATGCGGACGAAGAGCTGATCGAACGGGCGATCGAGATCATTCTCCACGACCGCCGGGCCACCACCAGCTATGTCCAGCGCTGCCTGCGGATAGGCTACAACCGAGCCGCCCTGATCATGGAAATCCTCGAGCAGCGCGGAGTGGTCGGCCCGCAGATCGGCAGTGCCCCCCGCGAGATCCTGATTTCACGCGAAGAGGACGACGAAGAAGAGTTCGCGGACGACGAGAACGGGCCGGCGGACAATGCGGAAGAAGAATTCGACGACGAGGCCGACTATGGAAGACGATAGAGGGAAAGACGACGCGGCGGTTTCCCGGCAACCGTCGCTGCCCCTGGCCTGGGAGTCGGAGGCTGACGAGACCAGGCTCCCCGATTCCGGGGACAAGGCGAAGTCGCGCGCGGCGGCCCCGGAAGTTTCCGCCAGTTCGGACAAGCATGCGGAAGGTCGTTCGCGTCGAAAAGTCTCCCTGGCCGGGCAGGCGGCCGCCGGCCGGGAACGCGGCGCCGCCTCCACTCCGACTGCGGCAGGCAGCGCGGCGCAGGACAATGTTGCGGAGCGCGAAACGTTCGGGGCCGAAGGCGCGAACGGCGACCAGATCGGGTCGGGGCGACGACCAATGCCCGAGGCGAAGGCCGAAGTCGAGTCCGAAGAATCTGCCGGCGGGGAAGAGGCGGGCCGCGAGACGGCGGTCGAGGAGGCCAGGGCAGGCTACGGGACGGAGTCGGAGGAGAGTCTGCCGAGAGGCTTCGGGACGACCCTGAAAACCGCGCGGCAGCGGCTCGATCTGCAAATCGCCGAAGTCTCCCGGCGAACCAGAATTCCCAAGGACTTCATCGAACAGGTCGAGGCCGGAGAGTATCAGCGTCTGCCGCCGCCGGTGTACAGCCGTTCCTATATCGCGCAACTGTGTCGCGAATACGGCCTGGAGCCGGCGGCCTGCCTGCGTTCCTACGACCGGTTTGCCAGCGCGTCGCAGGAACCGAGCGAGCCGGGGGGGGGCAGGCCGTTTCGCCTGATTGTCGGTGGCGATTCGGAAGATGGCGTCACCTTGAGCTATGCGCCGCGCCCGGCCGACGACTTTTCCGATGCGGAACCGGGCTGGCTGTCGGCCCTGCCGCGCCTGGCAGTGATCGTGGCCATCGCTTTCCTGTTGCTGCTGGTGGTGGGCGCGGTGGTTGCCCAGCAGTACCGGAACTATCGCATGCGGCGTGCCGAACGCATCGGGCAGGTCGAGCTTGCCCCGACTGGCGAGTCCAGGCTGCGCGAACTCGACGAGCTGGCGCCGCCGCAGGAGCTGCCCCTGCGCGAGTTGCCGATCCCGGCCGATTGAGGGGGTGCCATGAAAAAACAATGCTGCATGTTTGTCTTCTATGTCCCGGAAGAGCACGCGGAGGCGGTCAAGGCCGCGGTGTTCGCGGCCGGCGCCGGGCGGATCGGCAACTATGACTGCTGCTGCTGGCAGACGGTCGGGCTCGGTCAGTTCAGGCCGCTGGCCGGCAGCCGGCCTTTCCTGGGCAGCCAGGGCGCGGTGGAGAAGGCGGCCGAGACCCGGGTCGAGATGGTCTGTCCGGAATCGCGGTTGGCGGCCGCGGTCGCCGCGCTCAGGCGGGCGCATCCCTACGAAACCCCGGCCTTCGCCCACTGGCCGGTCGGCGGGGTCGGCGAGTGACGCGAAGATGAAAGTGGCGTTTGTCTGAACTACGAATGGACGCGAAGCTGTCCATTTTTTCTGACCAGTCCGACAGGTCT
>SLSR01000149.1 GCA_007130365.1 Lentisphaeria bacterium | reverse complement strand
GGTACAGGGAAAGGTCGGTAAGCTGCTGGTTGTAGCCGCGGTCGATCAGGACGTTGTTGACCATCTCGCGAATCAGGGTGGTGTTGATGGTCTTGATGTCGCTGGCGATCACCTGGTTCTCCACTTCCTTGGCGACGCTGATCGCGACTTCGTCGGAGAGGTCGGTTTCCTTCAGAAGCTGGCGGGTGATCCGCGAACGATCCCAGGGCGAGGTCTCGTTGCTGTCGATCGAGTGAACCAGCAGCAGACTGGCGTCGGTGACGTCGATCTCGCCGTTGTCGCCGGGTTCCCGCACCTGGATCTTGCGGCGGGCCACATCGCGCTGCTTGCGATAGCGTTTGTAGGTGGCCATGATCGCCGACTGCCCCTCTTCGGAGAGGACGATCTCGACCAGATCCTGGACATCCTCGATATGGGGAATGCGTTGTCCGTCGTTGTCGCTGTAAACATAGTACTCGCAGAGCGGATTGTTCAGTTCCCCGATCACCTTGTCGGCGATCCGCTTGGCCAGCGCCTTGTCCGGCAGGCTTCCCTCTTCGCGGGCGATCGCCTGGGCGGCCCGCAGCACGGCCGTCTCGATTTTAGACGACCGGAAGGGCACGATCATGCCGTTGCGTTTGCGGAATCCGTGGAAGGTGTCGGTTTGGCTTGTCATGGCGGTTTCCCTTTCTCTTTTTGGTTTCAGTGAAGCTGTGGTGAAAATCTTCTCGCCGAAAGCAATCGGCGGGTTTAAATGTTTCTGCGGGGCTGGTCGGCGACTCCATGTTCACGGTTAATTGCCGCAAGCTCAATGGTTGAGGGGAAGAGTCCTGTGTTCTTCACCGCATAACAATGAATTTACACAATATATTGTGGTTGTCAAACGCCAAACACACAAAATATGGTGTTTTGGCGAAAAAAGTCTGTAACTTGTTGAGAGCCAGAAAAAAGAAAAATCAAAACAAAACAAAGTCCGGAATTGATCGTCGCCCTTGTAAATTCTATCGTGTACGATACATTGCATGATGAACGCGAAAAACCAGGCGGCAGGCGAATCTCGCGATTTCGCCAATCCCGAGGCGCAGTCCGAGCAGGTGCTCGGATGCCTGCGGCGGATCGGACATATCATGGATGTGCGGTCGCGCTTTCTGATGGCCAATCATGGCTTGAGTGCGCCGCAGGCAATGGTTCTGCGCGAACTGGCCAGGGGCGGCGAAGCCTTGTCGATTTGCGATCTGACCCGGCGCGTGCATCTTAGTCAGGCCACTTTGACCGGGATTGTCGACCGTCTGCAGAAGCAGGGGCTGCTGCGGCGTCTGCGCAGCGGCGTCGACCGGCGGCGCACGGTTCTGGTCTTGACCGAAGAGGCGGCGCAGCGGCTGGGCAGGATGCCCACTTTGCTGCACGAGCACTTTCTCGACCGTTTTTCGAGTCTGTCGGGCGGCGAGCGGAACAGTCTGGTAAAGGCGTTGCAGCGCGTGCTCGAAATGATGGAGACGGCGACGCAGGCGGTCGACCGGGAATTGAATGACGCGGAATGATTGAACAGGAGATAATTGGAAAAGATGAAAGAGCAACTGGAGATCGGGATTCCCGCTTCTTTGTATCGGCCGCTGACCCCGGCGGCGGTCAGGCGAATGGCCGAAGACGCGCTGGAGATTCTGGAGAAGTCGGGGATGGCGGTGTACAGCCGGAGCGGGTTCGAAGCTTTGCGCCGGGCTGGCGCCCAGGTTGACGAGGCGACTCGCATCGTGCGGTTTCCGCGGGCTTTGGTCGAGGATGCGGTGGCCGCCAATCCCTCCTCCGTGACTTTGTTCTCGCGGGACGGGAAGTACGACGCGGTACTGGAGCGGAACCGGGTTCACTATGGCACCGGCGGCACCGCGATCAATGTGCTTGATCCGGACAGCGGCGAGTGCCGCCCTTCGACCCTGGCCGATGTGGCGCTGAACGCCCGCATGGTCGAACAGCTCGAGAACATTCACCTGTTCACGATCAATGTCTTTCCCAACGACATCGAGAATTCGGACGAGATCGATGTCAACCGTTTTTTCCATGCGCTCGACAACACCCGCAAGCATGTGATGGGCGGGGTCTATTCCATGGCCGGCTGTCGCCAGGCGGTGGCCTTGGCGGAAGCTCTGGCCGGCGGCGAGCGCGCCTTGCGCGAGCGCCCTTTCGTCTCCTTCATCACTCTGATCATCAGTCCGTTCAAGATCGACGACAACTACGGCGAGATGACCTGCTACCTGGCGGATAAGGGTTTGCCGGTAGTGGTGCCGACCGAGCCGATTTGCGGCACCACCGCGCCGATCACTCTGGCCGGCAATGTGCTGACGCATGTGGCCGAGACTCTCGGGGGGATCGCCATGGTGCAGTCGGTCCGGCGCGGGGCGCCGGGCATTTGCGGCAGTGTCGGTTCGATCACCAACTTGCAGACCATGGATCATGTGGCCGGCGGCATCGAGCGGGCGATGATCAACAGCGCGGTGGCCCAGATGGCGCAGCATTTCGAGCTGCCCCTGTATTCCACCGGCGGCACCTCGGACGCCAAGCGGATGGACGAGCAGGCCGCCTACGAAAGCGGCATGTCCAGCCTGCTGGTGGCAATGAGCGGCGCCAACTATATCCACGATATTGCCGGCCTGCTGGACACGGACTTGACGGTATCCTACGAGAAGCTGGTGATGGACAATGAAATCCTCGGCATGTGCCAGCGGGTTTTGCGCGGCATTGAAGTCAACGACGAAACCCTGGCCAAGGACTTGATCATCGCCAAGGGGCCTGGCCAGGATTATCTGGTCGAGGAGCATACGATTGAACACATGCGCGGCGAGTTCTATCAGCCGACTTTGGCCAATCGCCAGCAGCGCGGTCAGTACAGCGAGGGCGAGTCGGCCTTGGCGCGGGCGCGGCGGCGCGTGGCCGAGATTCGTCGAAGCCCGGCCGAAAGCTGTTTGCCGGCGGCGGCGCGGGCGCGTGTTCTCGAGGAGTTTTCGGCGATTCGGAAGCAGGCCTGATCAATGGGTTTGGAGGTTCCGTAGTTCCGGGTTCGGGGCTTGACTGACCAGATGGCTGGATGGCGGGGTGAAAGTGGGTGTGTCCAGGCAGCATCATTTTTAGCATCTCGTCATCAGGACATTTGGTCATTTTGTCAATTTGCCGGATACCCTATAAAAGCAAGTGGCCAGGCGACAAACTTGGCTTGTGAATGAATCAGGCGAAGTCGAATTCCAGGCACAAAATATTTGAGAATCACCCTATTCTTTCGGCTTGTGGGGTGACCGTGAAACTGAACAGGGAATGAGATAGGATTTATGCCATGAGTGAATTGAAGCAGCGAGAAGGAGTGCTGGTGCGGCCGGAGCAGCGTTTGTCGCGAGCCCAGGTGGAGTTGATCGATGGTGTGTCGCGGGAACTGCTGGAGGATCCGGGCATTCTCTGCTACAACCGAAGGGCGGTTGAGTTGTTCGACAGGGCAGGCGCCCGCATCGAGGACGCGGGGGATTGCAAGCGGATCAGAATTTCCAGTGAACTGGTCGATCGGGCTCTGGCCTCGGCGCCGTCGCGCATCGTGCTCGGCGCCCGCGATCCGGAGCAGCGGCTGATTCTGGACGCGGACGAGCCGCGGGTCCGCTTCGGCAGCGGTTCCGAGACCAACTTCTGGCTCGATGTCAATCTCGAGGGGGAAGCTCCCAGGTTCCGGCGCATTCCCGGCAATATCGAGCTTTTGCGGCAGGCCGCCCATCTCTGCGACAACCTGGAGAATCTCGATTTCTTCATCCGTTGCGTGAACATTCAGGAGGAGGGGGTGACCGCCGAGAACAAGGATGTCAACAAATTTCTCGCCAGCCTGAACAATATCGGCAAGCATGTGCAGGCGGGGCTGACTTCGCTGCCGGCTCTCGACCAGGTGATGCGCCTGGGCCAGATCGTGGCCGGCGGCGAACAGGCCTTTGCCGAGAATCCGGTGCTTTCCTTTATCACCTGCGTGATCAAGAGCCCCTTTCAGATGGTTGACGACACGGCCGAGACCATGATCGAGATCGCCCGCCGGCGGGTGCCGGTGGTCATCTCAAGTTGTCCGATGGGCGGGGCGACCGGCCCGTTCGACGAGTTCGGCATGGTGGCCCAGATCAATGCCGAGCTGCTGGCCGGGGTAACCCTGAACCAACTTGCCTGCGCCGGGGCGCCGGTGCTCTATGGCGCGGTGCCGGTGCGGACTCGTCTCGACAACCTGAACGACTTGTACGGCGCTCCCGAGTTTGTCCACTACAACCTGGATTGCGCGCAGATGGCGCGACACTATCGTCTGCCCTGCTATTCAACCGCCGGGGTCGGCGACACGGCGGAGCCGGGAATCCAGGCCACGGCCGAAAAGCTGACCACTCTGCTGACCGTGCCGCGCAATGGCGCGCAGTATATCCATTATGCCTTCGGCCTGCTCGACCGAACCAATGTGTTCTGTCCCGAGCAGGCGGTGATGGACGATGCGCACATCGGGATTGTCAAGCGGATTCTGCGGGATTCGCCGGTGACCCCGGCCCGGCGCGATTCGGTGGTCTCGATGATTCGCGAGGTCATGGACAGTCCGCACAAGACCTACATATACAACCTGCCGCTGCCGACCGAGGACGACCAGGTCTATGTCCGCTATCCTCTGGAACACGAGGACGGCGGCGCTTTGCGGGCGGCTCAGGAGCGGTTGCGCGAGATCATGGAACGGCCGCGCAATCAACTGCCGAAGGAAATTGTCGGACGCCTGCGCCAAGAGATATCCGGCATCCTGCCGGAAACATTAGACTGAGGACTGGAGAATGACGGAGTTGAACAATTCGGGAGAAGCGCAAATGCCCGCCTACAGCGAGGCGGTGAAGAGCGGCCTGTACGCCAAGCGTTCGGGATTGCTCGGAAAATACGACAATGTGCGCAAGTATTGGGAGGATGAAAACACGCGGATCTTCCTGCGTCCCTACTTGCAGCAGGCGATCGAGCGGGCGCAGTCGCGCATGCGGCGCTTGCGCATCGTCGATCTGGGCTGCGGCAGTGCCGACGGCTATGAACTGCTGAGCGGAATCCGCTTTCGGGACGCCGACCTGCATCAGGCCCAGGTTGAACTTTTGAGTGGCGATGTGCTGGGGCTGTACAAGGGTGTCGATCTGAATCAGGATTTGCTCGAGCAGGCGCGGTCGCTCTATGGCGGCGATCCCAAGCTGGTCTTTCAGCAGGCCGATTTCACCCAGGGCTTTCTGCCGGCCGATCCGGACGGCCCGTACGACTTCTTCTTTTCGTCGTTCGGCACCTTTTCTCATCACAGCGACGACGAAACCGCGATCCAGCTTTTGTGCGACATAGCCGAAGCCACCGAGGAACACAGTTTCGTGGTCTGCGACTGGCTCGGCCGCTATTCCTACGAGTGGTGGAATCTGTGGACCGACTGCCCGCGGGATTTGCCGAACATGGACTATGTGGTCTCATACATCTACGACCGGGCGGAACGCGAGGCCAGGCGCGACAGCCTGCAGCACCTGACTCTGCGGCTGATGAGTCGCGAGGAGGCGGAGGCGATCGTGGGCGAGGCCGCCCGGCGCAGCAGAGTGTCGATCGAGGTTCGGCAGTTCTTCGACCGCTCGGTGTTCACCGGTCGGCACATGGACACGGGCGATTACAATCCCTATGCGCAACCGCTGCGGGCCGCGGTCAACTGCCTGCACGAAAGCAATCTGCGCACCCGTCTTGACGATCTGATCCTGGACTATGTGCCGAAACCCGGGTTCCCCTTCCTCAACGCCTATTACGAGCATCTGCAGATGGCCTGGAATGCTCTGGTCAAGTATACGATTGAATTGTTGAACCTGTACGACGAACGCAAGCGCCAGTTCCGGTCGCAGCCGCCGCCGGTTCCCGCCACCTATCCGTCGATTCTGCGCGAGATGATGCAGCGCATGCGCTCGATCGTCGAGTCGGTCGGGTGGCTGAACAGCGGTTTGCCGCGCGAGAATATCATCGAGCCGCAGCTCGGCTATGCCCTGCGCTACCTGACCGGAGCCTTGCAGCAGGGGCGGGGCTGCGGACACGGCTTGGTGGGTGTGCTGGAAATCGACAAGGCCAGGCCAAAGACAGCCGGGGGTCGGCGTTGATCGTCTTCGAGCATGTGAACAAGGTTTATCCGAGCGGGATCGAGGCGGTGCGCGATCTCTGCCTGACTGTGGAGGCGGGCGAGACCATGGTGCTCTTGGGCACCAGCGGCAGCGGCAAGACCACCACCATGAAGATGGTCAATCGCCTGATCGAGCCGAGCGGCGGGAAGATTCGCATCGACGGATGCAACGTGCTCGACCGGAACCCGGTCGAGCTGCGGCGCAGTATCGGCTATGCGATTCAGCATATCGGCCTGTTCCCGCATATGACGGTCGCTCAGAATATCGCCGTTGTCCCCAGTCTGCTGGGCTGGCCGGCCGGGGAGATCGAGGACAGAGTCGACCGGTTGCTGGCCATGGTTGGGCTGGAGCCGGAGGATTTCCGCGACCGTTTTCCCGGCCAGTTGAGCGGCGGCCAGAAGCAGCGGATCGGGGTGGCCCGAGCCCTGGCCGCCGATCCGCCGGTCGTGCTGATGGACGAACCTTTCGGCGCTCTCGATCCCATTACCCGGGAGCAGTTGCAAAACGAGTTCTTGAGCCTGGAGTCGGAGATTGAAAAAACCATTGTCTTCGTCACTCACGACATCTTCGAAGCGGTTAAGATGGGGGATCGTATCGCCCTGCTGGACAATGGCGTTTTGCAGCAGTTGGCGACCCCGGCCGAGCTGGTCGAGAATCCGGCCAATCCGTTTGTCGATGATTTCTTGGGACAGCACCGGTTTCAGTTGGCGCTCTTGACCAGGAGTGTGCGGGCGGTCGTCGAAACGGGAAATTCTTCGCAGGTTGCGGAATCCGCCGAAACGGCCGCCGCCAAGAGCCTCGATCCGGAGGCCAGTCTGATCGATGCGCTCGACTGGTTCAAGCGCAACCGGGAGGACGAGGTCGCGCTTCGCGACCGGCATGGGAAACTGGCGGGAGTGCTGCGCCGTTCCGAACTGGTGGCCGCGATCGGGCGCGTCATCGAGGCCGGGGGAAGCTGCCAATGAATGCGCTTAATCTTTTCTTCCAGCAGTTCGGAGTCGACATCCTGCTGCGCACTCGCGAACACTTGACCCTGACCGTGGTCGCGATGGCGATCGCGGTGGCGATCGCGGTGCCTTTGGGAATTTTTCTCAGCCGATGCCGAGTGCGGGCGGTGGTTTCATCGGTCATGGGGCTGGTCAATTTGATTCAGCCGATTCCCTCGCTGGCCACGGTGGCCTTGACTGTGGTTGTCTTCTTCTATCTCAATCGCCTGTTCGGAGCCAATGTTCTGCGCACGATCGGGGTGCAGCCGGCCCTGGTGGCCTTGGTGGCCTATGCCCTGCTGCCGATCCTGCGCAATACCTATACCGGGATTCGCCAGGTCGATCCCGCCACCGTCGAGGTCGCCCGCGGCATGGGAATGACCTCCCGGCAAATTCTATTTTCGGTGCAGTTGCCCTTGGCCATGCCGTTTGTCATGGCCGGCATTCGGATTTCCACGGTTTGGACGATCGGGGTGGCGACTCTGGTCTCGCTGGTCGGAGCCGGTGGCCTCGGCGACTTGATCTTTCGCGGGCTGAGCAACTATCGTATGGACCTGATCCTGGCCGGCGCCGCCCCGGCCGCGCTCCTCGCTCTGCTCCTGGACTGGTCGCTGGGATGCTTGGAACGGTGGCTGACCCCGGCTGGTTTGCGCTAGCCGTTTCGTGAAAAACAAAATAATCAAGGAGAATGGGTAGTATGACGACGAATGCAAAAGGATTGATGGTTGGATTGGCTGTTGCTATTCTGGTCTTGGGACTGGCTCTATCAAGCTGGTGGCAGCGCGGATCGCAAGGCGAGCTGGTGGCCGGATTCAATGCCGAGTTCCTGACCCGGCCGGATGGTTATCCCGGCTTGGCTGAGGTCTACGACCTGCGGTTCGCCCGTTCGCCTCGGCAGATGGATACCGGGTTGATGTACCGGGCCTGCGCCGAAGGGGCGGTCGATATCATCTGCGGATTCGCCACCGACGGCAGGATCGAGGCCTACGACCTGGTCACTCTGGAGGACGACCGGAACTTTTTCCCGCCCTATTACGCGGCCCCTCTGGCCCGGCGCGAAACCCTGCAAGCCTACCCGGTCGTGCGCGAGCTTTTGCACGAGCTGGCCGGAAAGGTCGACGACGAGACCATGCGCCGTCTCAACTTGCAGGTCGACCGCGAGGACAACCCGCGTTCTGCGGCCGCCGTGGCCCGGGATTTCCTGCTCGAACAGGAATTGATCGAGGCCGAAGCCCCGACCGGCGACGGCTCCGCCGGATCGCTGCGGGTTGGCGGCAAGGATTTCACCGAGCAGAACATCCTGGGCGAGATGGTGGCGCAGTTGATCGAGTATAATACCGATCTGCATGTCGAGCGCAGCTTGTATTTGGGAGGCACCATGATCTGCTTTAACGCTTTGCGTTCCGGCGACCTCGATCTCTATGTGGAATACACCGGAACCGGGCTGGTCAATATTCTGCAGCAGGAGGTGGCTGCCGATCCCCGGGAGGTCTATGATACGGTCAGTCGGGAATTTTCCGAGAGATACGACCTGGAGTGGCTGCCCCCGCTCGGCTTCAACAATACCTATACCTTGACAACCCGGCGCGAGTTGGCTCGCGAATACAATTTGCATACTATTTCCGACCTGGCTCGCGTCTTGCGTCAGCCATGAATCCGGAGCTTTGGTTCTCTTATGCTTGAATCATTCGTCTCTTTTCTGGCGATTCTGAACCCGTTCGCCCTGTGTCTCTATCTGG
Source organism: Lentisphaeria bacterium (assembly GCA_007130365.1). Lineage (GTDB taxonomy): Bacteria > Verrucomicrobiota > Lentisphaeria > Oligosphaerales > PUNB01 > SLSR01. The sequence continues at coordinate 4,351 of SLSR01000149.1, read as the reverse complement.
CTCCGGTGATGACTGATTTGCCGCGGCGCGACTTCTTCATGGTCATGGTTCGCGCCTGCCTGATCTCGGGCTTGGTGCTGCTGCTGTTCGCGGTGGCCGGCGACTATGTGTTGAAGGACTTGATGGGAATTCACCCCGCCGCCCTGCGGGTGTTCGGCGGAGTCATCTTTTTCCTGGTCGGCTACCAGTATACGATGCGGGGATATCGGGCGACCGAAGCGCTGCGCGGCTCTCTGGACGAGCTGCCCTCGGCAATCGCTCTGCCGTTCATGATCGGAGCCGGTACGATCACCCAGGCCACCCTGATGGGGCGGCGGCATTCGCCGCAGATCGCGGCCAGTCTGGTCGTGGTCGGAATCGCGGTCTGCTTTGTCTGTGTCTTGCTCTTCACTTTTCTGCACGAGCGCATGCAGGGGCCGCGCGAGCGCCTGTTCGAACGCTATATCAATATCATGTCCCGGCTCAACGGCCTGCTGATCGGCACCATCTCCACCGAGATGATCGCCTTTGGCCTCAAGGAGCTGTGGGTCTAGCAGAAACAACAAACAAGGGAGTAGTCCATTATGACGGCGATTGCCGGAATTTCCGGTCGGAAGCAGCAGGGCAGTGAAGCAGTCGAGACTATTCTGGAGCGGACCGGCCATCGCGGTCGCGGCGAAAGCCGCATCGTCGCCTTCGGATCGGCGACTCTGGGGGCGCGGGCCAGCAGGCTGTCGGCGGCTCGCGGCGACGGCCTGGCGCGCGAACAAGACGCCGTTCTGGTCTTCGACGGCGAATTGTTCAATCCCGAGGCCGACGGGATGGCCGATGCGGAGTTCGCCCTGCAAATGTTCCGTCGCCATGGCCGCGGCTTCGCACGTCATCTCGACGGCGTTTTCGCCTGTGCCGTTTTCGACGGGCGCGATTTGCTCCTGGTGCGCGATGGCCTGGGGGTGCGTCCCCTTTACTACGGGCGCAACCAGCGCGGCGAGCTGGCCTTTTCCTCGGAAATGAAAGGCTTGGTCGGAGTGCGCGAAGAAATCGAGGAGCTGCTGCCGGGCACGCTCTGCTCGCAACAAGCCGGGGTCGCGGCCTGGCTGCGGGAATATCCGCCAATCCACATTGGAGATGATTTCCCGGCGGTGCGCAAGCAAGTGCGCGAAACCATGACCGAGGCGGTAGAGAAACGGCTGGCCGACGGCGCGGTCGGCGCCTGCCTGCTCAGCGGCGGTCTGGACAGCACGATCATCGCGGCCATCGTGCGCGAGCTGGGGGTGGTGATGCCGCTGTTGACGGTCGGGGTCGAGGGAGCCTCCGATATCGAGAATGCCAAGCTGGCGGCCGCCGAACTGGGAATGCCGCATCATATCCGGGTTTTCGACCGACGGCAGATCGCCGATCAGGTGCCGTATGCGGTCGCGGCTCTGGGGTCGTTCGACGAGGATTGCGTGAGCGGCGCCATCTCGAACCTGTTCGCCGCCGACTTTGCCCGGCGCTGGACCGATTGCATTTTAAGCGGCGAGGGCGGCGATGAACTGTTCGGCGGCTATCATCTGCTGAAAGACCTGAACGGCGAGGGCACCCAATTGCGAATGATGGACAAGTTGGTGGCGATCGCCTACAACACCGCCCTGCAGCGTCTCGACCGTTCGATGATGGCCAACTCCATTCACTATCGAACCCCGTTTCTCGACGACAAGGTCATCGCGCTGACCCGGCAGATTCCGGTGTCGTGGAAAATTCACCAGACCGCGCCCGCTCGCTTTGTCGAAAAATACATCCTGCGCGAAGCTTTCCGGGATATCCTGCCCGATGTGATCTATCGCCGGGTCAAACTGCGCTTCGCCGCCGGCACCGGCACCGATGGGCTGATGGACGAGATTGCCAGGCACCAGGTGAGCCGGGAGGAGTTCATGGCTCACGGGCCAACCGCGGCCGGCTACAAATTGCATTCGCCGAAGGAACTCTGGTACTATCGCATCTTTCGCGAACAGTATCCGGCGCCCTCCTACGAAGCCTTGGTCGGGCGCTGGGATCCCTTCAAGTAAGCTTGCAAACTGGCAATGCCGCCCTTTCGGGCGTCAGGAATGGTGAACCTCGAGTTGTTCGATCGCTGCCCCGAAAATCCCACCCCGGCGGGGTGATCCAACCCAAGTAAAAGGAGATTCGCTACAAGAGAATTATCCAGCACAAACCAAAATATTAACTGCTTGATTGTCAAAAACTTAACCTACGCAGACCCCGGGGGAACCTTGCATCGGCGCGAAGCGCCCTTGGAGTGCGGTGGCCCGGCACCGCTTTGCTGTAGACTGTCTTTTCAGCCCCGTCCCGCAATCACGTCCGAATCCGTGTCAATGCCGTCTTTAGAGTTTCCAGTTTTTGGGCTCTTCGCGGCAATCTGTAAAATCAAAGGTTTCGTCTTTTGACTAAGGCAATCATCAACCGCAGTAGTTAACCGTTGGCCTCTCCAGCCCCGGAGGGGCGAACCCATCAGCCCCAGGCGCAGACCGGCCTGGGGCTACGATGAAGCTGCCCTTCCTTTAAGTCAATTGTCTTGGCAACAGCAAGATGCTCTGCCCCCGACATCTGTTCGGTTTTCCGTGAGGCAAGGTGTTCTGACCTTCGACTGACGCACTCTACCGGTCTTCCGGTGCTTGTCAATCTCCCGTCGGCAATGTATGGTAAGGGCATGATGAAACCACTTACTACAAGCGTTTATACTTTCGAGAAACTGTGCGACGGCGGCTTCCTGTATGTTGACAAGACGGCGGGGATATACGACCTGATCGAGCCTGCTTTCGCCCAGTACTTCCTGTCGCGCCCCAGGCGGTTCGGCAAGTCGCTGCTGGTGAGCACGCTGAAGGCGATCTTCCAGGGGCGGCGTGATTTGTTCGAGGACCTGGCGCTGGCCGATAAGGATTACGATTGGCAGACGTATCCGGTGATCCATCTGGACATGGGCACCATGGCTTCGGTGGATGCGGCCGAACTGCAACAGAATCTTCTGCGGGGTGTGCGCCGGGCCGCGGCCGACAACGGTTGCGAAGTCGTTGCCGAAGCTGCCTATCAGGCGTTTGAAGATATTATTCTCGCTCTTGCGGCCCGCGATGGCAAGGTTGTGATCCTGATCGATGAGTACGACAAGCCGCTGCTCGGGCATCTCGGTCAGGAGAGTGCCCGCGAGATTCAAACCGTGCTCAAGCAGTTCTACTCTGTGGTCAAGGCGACCGAGGCGCAGCAGCGTTTTGTCCTGATCACCGGGGTCAGCAAGTTTTCCAAGGTATCGGTTTTTTCGGACCTGAACAACCTCACCGACCTGACCATGAGCGGACAGGCGGCAATCCTGCTGGGCTATACCCAGGAGGAGGTCGAAGCCAATTTCCCGGACTACATCGAACGCCTGGCAAACGCTCAAGGCGAGAGCGTTGACGAAACGCTCGCCGAGCTGCGCGTCTGGTACAACGGCTACAAGTTCCATCAAGAGGCACCGACCGTGTACAACCCGGTGTCGCTGATGAAGTGTTTGATGAACCAGGAGTTCAAGAATTACTGGTTCGAAACCGGCACGCCCACATTCCTGCTCGATCTGCTCAAGGGCAAGCCAGTCGATCTCGACAACCTGGAGGTTGATGAAAACGCGTTCTCGACCTACGATCCAATTGATCTGCAGCCTCTGCCGCTGCTGGTGCAGACCGGTTACCTGACCATCAAAAGCGCGGAGAAAATGGGCGATGTACGCTACTACACGCTCGGCTACCCGAATCTTGAGATATCGCAGTCCTTCAGCTACTGGCTGGTGAGGTCGATGGCCAGCGTGCCCGATCCAGAGCTTAGCGGGGCGCTGCGGCACATGGTCAAGGCGCTCCAGCGCGGCGATGTCGATACCATGCTTGAACACATGAAAACCTTCTTCCACAGCGTGCAGTACGACTTGATCGAACAAAAGGAAAAAGAGAAATACTACCAGACCATCTTCTTCACCGTGTTCAGGCTTGTCGGCGCGATGATCGACGCGGAAGTCAAAACCAGCCTCGGCCGCATCGACGCAGTGGTCAAGACCGCCGATCACATCTACATCTTCGAGTTCAAGCTGCACGGCAGCGCCGAGGACGCGATGCAGCAGATTCACGACAAGCAATACGCCGCAGCCTACCGCGACGATCCGCGCCAGAAACTCCTGATCGGCGTCGAGTTCAGCCAAAAAGAGCGCAACCTCGGCAAATGGCTGGTCGAACAGGCGAATTGACCGCTGCCCCCCCCCCCCACCCCCCCCCTGCAAAAACGCTGTGTTTTTGGGCAGGCGCCGTGCATTCGGCAGCCGTTGCTCCAGCCCCAAAGGGGCATCACATACCAGCCCAGGGCAGCGCCCTGG
>SLSR01000030.1 GCA_007130365.1 Lentisphaeria bacterium | reverse complement strand
CCAATCTGGACATCTTCTGGCTGAAAGACAAGACTCTCGCCGATCTGGATAACCTTCCGGACCCGGAAGAGCTGGCCGGGGAAATCATCGAAAACATCGAGGCTGGGCTGGAGAGCTTCCGGGAAATCCTGGCCTCGGTCTGAAAGGAAGGTAATGAGGGAAACAATGGGTCAATCCTGCGGGTCGGATCGAAGCAACTCGTTTATTGCAAGTCAAATGGCCAAAACGGCTCTGCTTGCGAAAACTCTTAGAAGGCTGATTTTGCCCCGAGAATTGGGGCGCTAAGCTAAGGGAATGCCAACGGCAAACCTTACAGGCACGACTTCAATGCCACAATCGAGGGTCTAAGCTCTAAAAAACACCTTGTTCCGAAGGTTGAAACTTTGACCATGAACAACTTCCGCCGGTCCGACCCTAATCACAAATGGAATTATCGAGGCTGCAAATTGATCGTGACGGTCCAAAGGTCGTTGGGGGGCGTTGGAGGACATAGAAGGACATAGGGGACGTACGTTTGCAAACCATTCATTAAAAATTGAATGCAACGATTTTCTTGAATAATTATGGCTTTAAACGAAATCAGCCGTGCGAGGCGATTTGCCCTAAAAGATTTTTACTTATCGAGAGAAAAAAATCATATTTTTACCATGGCCGGATTCGGAAACACTGACTGGTTCGAAGCTGCGCCGCTGCGCGGCATTGGCAGAAGAATACCCCGCTCACCGATACGGCCGGGGACGACCGTATTACCGGCGGTTCGCGGCAGCTTAACCCTGGGCTACGATGACTCCGCCCCTTTGGGGCTATAAAAATTTGTGGCATCGGGGTCTGTGTAAGCTAAGTTTTTGCCCGGACAAACTGGTCAGTCGGGGAAAGTGGCGCATGGAAATGGCAGAGCCAGAGGTTCAGGTTATGCTTAATAAGCTCGCCAAACCTGACCCTTGATGTACTACGCATTTACAACCTACAATTGACTATTTACAATTCCCTCTAGCCGCTCGGGCAGGGGAGGGGGTCGGTCTGGTCAGGCGGCCTTCACAGGGGGACGCTTTCCCCGGTGGCCGGCTCCATGCGTACACTTTCCGCCAGGCATCCGGCGATCAGTCCCTCCAGGTCGAGGCTCTCCTCTTCGCGTTTAATCTTTTCGGGTTCGGCCATGGTGGCCGGGCGGCGGGGCGCGAAGACTGTGCAACTGTCGGGAACTTCCTGTTGCGAAAGCTCGTAGGTGCCGATGCGGCGAGCCAGGGCGACGGTTTGGTTCTTGTCCCAGGTCAGGAGCGGCCGGAAGACCGGCCGGTCGGCCACCTGGTTGATGACGAACAGGTTTTCCATGGTCTGGCTGGCCACCTGCCCCAGGTTGTCGCCGGTGACCAGAGCCAGGAGCTTGTGGCGGGCGGCCAGGCGGCAGGCGATGCGCAGCATCAGCCGACGGTAGAGCACGGTGCGATAGCGGGGATTGCAGAGGTCGCGGATGGCCTTTTGCGCGGGCAGCAGGTTGACGCAGAAAAGGCGGCTGGAGCCTTGGTATAGGTCGAGCCGGCGAGCCAGTGCGGCTACCTTGCGCAGGCCGGCTTCGGGCGTATAGGGGGCGCTGTGAAAGGTGACGTAGTCGAGCGGACAACCGCGCCGCATCGCCTGATAGGCGGCGACCGGCGAATCGATGCCGCCGGAAAGCAGAACCAGCGCCCGGCCCGCGCTGCCGACCGGCAGGCCGCCCGGTCCCGGGAAGTTGACGAAGGAAAGGAACGCGGCCTCTTCCCGCACCTCGAGCTGGAGCAGAATGTCCGGATCATCCAGATTGACGCCAAGTCGGGGGTAGACCGGCAGCAGCCGGTGCGCGAAGTGCAGTTCCAGCTCGTGGCTGCGCAGGGGGTATGCGCGGTGGCTGCGGCGGGCGCGCATGGCATAGCCGATGCGACCCTCGGGAAGCCGGCCGGTCGCCGCCTCGTAGACCGCCGGAAAGAAGCGGTCAACGGCCGCTTCGATCTCGCTCAGCTCGGTCGATACCCGCATGACCGGCGAGGCCGAGCTGATTCCGAAAACCCGCTCCAGATCCCGATGCAGGACCGCGATGTCGCGGCCGTTGAAGGTCTTGGTCTGCCGGTCTTTCGGACGGATTACGATGCGGCCGCGCTCTCGTCCCGCCCGAAAGGGGGTCATTTCGGGCAGTTGCCGATGCAGGCTTTCGATCAGCAGCCGTTCGAAGTGACCGCGGTTGCGTCCCTTGGTGGCGATTTCGCTGTAGCGGCAGAGAATCGCGTTGTAGGGCAGGTCGGGAGCTTGATGCAAGGCCGGGGTGGAGGAGGATTGGTTCATGGGATTGACGGTGCTGTCGGTTGGTTTTGTGCTCTCAATCCCCTACTATGATTCACCAAGCCGACTTGGCAAACCGCACTGGTTGCGGATGGATAATGCGTGGTTTGCGGTTTCCGCGCCTGCGGCTGGCGGCGGCCGGGATGCGCGCGAAGCTTGAACTTTCAGACAGGCCGCTATATTAATGAAGTTGTCGACAGGGTTTGAAATTTCACCGCAGCGGGAGTTTAGCAAAGTGCAAGGATTGAGTGTTGAAGAACGCAATCGACTGATTGCCGAACAGTTGAATCAGGGGGTTTCCCTGGGCGAGATTCAGAAGTTGCTCGAGCAGGAGCATGGGGTTAAAATGACCTATATGGAGCTGCGGCTGCTGGCCAGCGAGCTTGAGAATGTGGATTGGAGCCGACAGCCGGAGACCTCGTTCAAAGTCAAGCCGATGGATTCCGAAACGGGAGCCGCCGCCGACCCGGGCGGCGGACGAACCAAGGTCACGGTCAGTCAGTTGGCCAGGCCGGGCGCGGCGATGAGCGGCAGTGTCGATTTCGCCTCCGGCGCCAAGGCCGAATGGTTCCTCGGCAACGACGGGCGACTTGGCCTGCAGCCGGAGTCCGGTTCCGAAAAGCCGACCGAGGAAGACATCCGCGAATTTCAGGAGGAACTGCAGAAAGTGGTCTACGGCGATGGCGCGGCGGGCGGCGGGCTGTAGCATTGCCCGAACCCTGTTCGGTCGCGTCTACGGGAGAAATCAACTGACTGATCGGCCTGCGGCGGCGACGATTTGCCGTAGGCGATTTGCCGCATATATTATAGTTTTGCTTTTTTGCAGGATTCCGGCGAGTCCCCAGTCGTTTTTTGAAATCAACCGTAGCAAGCAAGTGTGTTCAATTTCGAAGGAATAGGTTATATATGGCAGTTAAAATTCGTCTCCGCAGAACTGGCAAGAAAAACGCCCCGGCCCATCGGATTGTGGTGGCCGACAGCCGCACGCCTCGCGACGGGCGATTCATTGAAAATCTCGGATTCTACGATCCGCGAGCCAAGCTTGAGCAGATCGATCTGGAGCGGGTCGACTATTGGCTTTCCCAGGGGGCGCAGCCGAGCGAGACCGTGGAGGGTATCGTCAAACGCGCGCGGGCCGGCGTTTCCCTGTACGACCGCAAGCTGAAGCGCGACGAGGAGACCCGCAGGAAGGCCGAGGAAGAGGCTCGGAAGAAGGCCGAGAAGGAGGCGGCCGAGAAGGCGGCGGCCGAGACCGAAGCGGAAGGCGAGAAAGCCGCAGCCGAGGCGGAGCCCGCTTCGGAAGCTTAGTCACGGGATGGTTCTGATCAGTAAAGGGTGCGATTTATATGCCTATAGGTTTTTTCAAAAAGTTGTTTGGCGGCGAGGCTCCGGAAAAGCAGGCTCCCTCCAGTCGTGGCGCAAGTTCAGAAGCGGATGCGGTCGGTGGCGCGGTCGAGGTGTCCGGCGAGGCCGACCCCAAGGCTTTCGTCGAATATATTGTCGGCAAGCTGGTTTCGGCGCCGGAGTCGGTCAAGGTGGAGGCGCAGCGTGACGGCGACAGCCTGACCATCACCGTTGCCTGCGACAAGGGCGATATGGGGCGCGTGATTGGCAAGCGCGGAAAGACCATCGGCGCCATTCGCTCCTTGGCCATCGACGCGGCCGGCCGGGTCGGAATTCGCAACCTGCAGGTGGAATTGCAGGATTGACCAGTCGATCCCGCGATGGCTTATGCGAATCGATATCCTAACTCTTTTTCCCGCCGCCTTCGCGGGGCCGTTCAGCGAGTCGATCGTGGGGCGGGCTTGCCGGCGCGGTCTGGTTGAAGTCAACTTGGTTGATCTTCGCGATTTTGCGACGGATCGGCGCGGCGATGTCGATGATGTGCCGTTTGGCGGCGGTGCCGGAATGTTGCTCAAGGCGGAGGTGTTGTTTGCCGCGATCGAGGGGTTGCGCCAGGCTGAAAGCACGGTTGTCCTGCTGACTCCGCAGGGCGAGCGGTTTGCCCAGGCCGCGGCCGAGAGAATGGCCGGGCTGGCGCATCTGATCATGGTTTGCGGGCACTACGAGGGAGTCGACGAGCGGGTGCGGCAAACCTTGATTGACTATGAAGTTTCGATCGGCGACTACGTGCTGACCAATGGCAACCTGGCGGCCATGGTAGTCTGCGATGCGGTAGTCCGGCTGGTGCCGGGCGTTCTGGGCAGTGATGATTCGGCCGGCGCCGATTCGTTTGCCCGCGACCGACGGCTGGAGTATCCGCAATATACGCGACCGGCCGAGTTTCGGGGTATGCGGGTGCCGTCGGAACTGCTTTCCGGCAACCATGGAAAGATTGAGCAATGGCGGTCGCGGCAGGCAAGGGTTCGCACCGTGGCTCGTCGGCCGGACTTGTTGAGTTTTCGATCAGGCAATACAACCGACAATAGTTCAAGCGAATAAATCAAGGGATGTTAGAGATGAACAGCTTGCAGAAAATAGCGCGGGAAACCGACAAGCGGGAATCGATCGGGGACTTTGCGGTCGGCGACACGATTCGCGCCGACCTGTTGATTGTCGAGGGCGAGAAGGAGCGCATTCAAAGCCTGACCGGCACGGTGATCGCCCGCAATGGCGGCGGCGTTGCCGAGGCGATTACGATTCGTCGTATTTCCTACGGACAGGCCGTGGAGCACGTGCTGCCTTTGCATTCCCCGCGGGTGGCCAAGATCACGGTGACTCGTCGCGGCAAGGTTCGCCGCGCCAAATTGTACTATATTCGCGGTCAGCAGGGCAAGGCGGCCAGAGTCAAGGAGCTGCGCTGAACCAATCTTTGGCGAGGGCGCGGAAGGGCGGCTGCAAAGCAAAAGCATGGCCAAGGTTCCCCAGCACGACATGCTTGATTTCGAAAGGCAGGCTTGGCGGCTGGGCTTTCAGAGGGTTGCCGGGATCGACGAGGCCGGGCGCGGGCCGTTGGCCGGACCGGTGGTTGCGGCAGCCGTGATTTTGGATCGAAGGCAGGATTGGCACGGACTCGCCGATTCCAAGGCTTTGCCGGCCAGTCGGCGCGAGCGCCTGGCTCGGGATTTGCGTGCCCGACTGCCGGAAGGCGCATGGGCGGTCGCGGTCGTCGAGTCGGACGAGATCGATCGGACGAATATTTTGCGGGCCACCCACAAAGCCATGCGCCAGGCTCTTGCGCAATTGCGGCCGCCGGCCGATTTTGTCCTGGTCGACGGCTTGCCGGTCGGCACTTTGCCCGACCCCGCGCGAGCCATTGTCAAGGGCGACCGACTCAGCGCCAGCATTGCCGCCGCCAGCATCCTCGCCAAAGTGTCTCGCGATGCTCTGCTGGTTGATTGCGACCGACAATTTCCCGGCTATGGTTTCGCCCGACACAAGGGCTATGGGACGGCGGCTCATTTGCGGGCTTTGTCCCGACTCGGTCCCTGCCCCGTCCATCGGCGTTCGTTCGCGCCGGTTGCACGTCTTCTGCCGAACCAGCCGCGCCAGACTGAATTCGCGTTTGCCATGGAAGCCATTGATGATTCCCGAGACCAGAGTTAATCCGCAGGTAGTGGACTTGATTTCCCGCCTGCACCGACAGGGCTTCGAAGCCTATATTGTGGGCGGTGCGGTGCGGGATCTCCTGCTCAATTTGGAGCCGAAGGACTACGATATCGTCACTTCGGCAACCCCGGAGGAGGTGCGGCGACTGTTCAAGCGGCAGGCTCGGATCATTGGTCGCCGTTTTCGCCTGGTCCACGTGCGCTACGGGTCGACGGTCTACGAGGTCAGCACTTTTCGCCGCGAACCGACCCCCGAGGAGCGCAGGACTCGGGGCAGTGACGACGGTGTGGTTCTGTGGAGCGACAACCAGTACGGCAACCGCGAGCAGGATGCCCGCCGCCGCGATTTCACGGTCAACGCCCTGTTCTACGATCCGACTGATGGCGGCAGGATGATCGACTATGTTGGCGGCATGGCGGATTTGGAGGAGGGCATTGTCCGGATGATCGGCGAGCCGGCGGTGCGCCTGGCCGAAGACCCGGTGCGGATTCTGCGGGCGCAAAAGCTGGTGGCACAATACGATTTCACGCTTGAACATGAATTGGCGCAGACGGTTCGGGAGCAGGGGGCGAGCATCGGCTTGGCCTCTCGCTCCCGTTTGTACGAGGAATTGCTGAAGATATTCGACAAGCCGTTCACGGTCAAGACGATGGCGGTTTTCCGGGAAAATCGGTTTCTGTGTCATTTCTTGCCGGAGGTCGACCGTTGGTGGGACGAGTCGGCGGGGTTGCTGATGCGGCACCTGATGGCGGCTCGCGACCGGCGCAAGGCGCAGGGGGGCTATTGGAAGTCGCGGCGTCTGGCTCTGGCGACGATTGCCCTGCCGCTGGCCTTGCAGCGGCTGGAGGTGGAGAACCCCCGGGATTTTATCGAGTCGCCGCCGGAAGATGCCGGCAAAGTGGTGCGGAATGCCATCCGCGAATTGCTCGAACCTTTGCCGATCCCGAAAGCCTTGTCGCACGACGCCAAGGATGTGATTATGCTGCTGCCCGCCTTCTTCCGGAAGAAACAGATGAATCGGGTGGTGCGCAATCCGCAGTACCGCTGGGCTCACGAACTTTTTTCTTTGCTGGTGGAAGTTATGGAATGGCCGTCCGAAATGCTGGAAGGATGGCCGCCCGCCGACTACGGACCGCCGCCGCTGCGTTCGCCCGGGCGCGGCCGCAGTCGAGGCCGGCGGAGCGGCCGCCGACGCGGTGGCGAATCGCGTCCGCCGGAAGGTCGGGGCGACGGCGCGACCGGCTAGTTCCGTCAAAATAAAGGGTGCCGGAAATGAAGCTGATTTTGATTGTGGCGGCAGTGATTTTGGCGCATGTGTTCCTGCTTTGGTCGATCTTTCGAACCGATCCCGCCTCCCCCCTGCCGACTCCGCCCGCGCCCGGCGAACAGGTCGATGCGGCCGACGCGACCGACCAAGCCAAGCCGGAAGAAATCCAGGAACGCCGACCGCTTGCGCAGGTTGACGAACGGATGAACTTCGACCGCTTTTCCCGACCGAACCTGACGCTTTCCGGGGCGGTGGCCGAGTTGGCCGAAGACTGTCGGGCCGGCTTGCTGGTGGACTGGAGCAATCGGCGGGTTCTCTGGGAGAAGGATGCGGCGCGCGCCGTGCCGATCGCCTCGATGGCCAAGATGATGACGGCTCTGCGGCTGATGGAGGAGGTTGACCGTCGTGCCGACTGGTCGTTGCAGACCCCGGTCAGGGTGACCCGCTCGGCGGCGGCGGTCGGGGGGCGCCAGGTCTGGCTTGATCCGCGCGAAACCTTCACTCTCGACGAACTGCTGAAGATCATCATGATCCACAGCGCCAACGACGCCGCCTATCTGATTGCCGAATTCATTGGCGAAGGGCGGGTTGAAGGGTTTGTCGAGAGCATGAACCAGCGGGCCCGGGAGCTGGGCATGGCGCAGGCCGAATTCGTCAATCCACATGGCTTGGACACGCGGGCCGACGGTCCGCAAAACCGGGCTTCCGCCTACGAGCTGGCCTGGCTGGCCGCGCGCCTGCTGGAATATCCCCGGGTTGTGCATTGGAGCTCTACCTGGACTTCCTCGATTCGCGACGACGATGCGCGCTTCGACCGTTTCGACTTGGTCAATACCAATCGCCTGGTTCACAGTCTGTCCGGGGTCGACGGCATGAAGACCGGCTACACCGGAGTCGCCGGATTCTGCCTGACCGCGACCTGCCGCCGCGATGGGCGCAGGTTGATTGCGGTGGTTACCGGCAGCCCTAGCGCGGATGCCCGCAACCGATTGGTCGAAGCGCTTTTCGAGTGGGGCTATCAGCAATAGGCGCACCCGCTCACGATCGTCAAAAATCAGCGGTGCCGCGAAATGTGCGAAAACCAAAAGGCGGGTGACGCCGTTTGGAACCGGCGCGAACCGGCAGTAATACGGTCGTCCTCGGCCGTATCGGTGAGCGGGTGCATTTTATTAGCCACAAAAAACACAAAAAGCCACAAAAAAGCGGCATGGCCGCCTGGCGCGGGTGCCGTTGTTTTATCCGTCCGATCCGTCTGATCTGTCCGCCCTGATGCGGCAAAGACCGATAGCCCCAGAAGTCGGGCTAGAGCCCGATGCTCTCTGCGCCTTTGCGAGATTCTATTGTTTCTTATTCGATCAGACCAGGTCGCAGGCTTCCGGCGGCATCCAGTGCGCGTCCTTGCCGTCCCACTTGACATTGCAGCCGATCGGGTTGGTTTTCGGCTGCCCGACGGGCTGGCCGGCCACCGCTTCGCTCAGCGCCTTTTCCAGGTCGTGAGTGGTGGCTTTGTGGGGGTCGCGCGGGTTGTCCATGGCACGACCGGTATAGAGCAATTTGCGCTCCTGGTTGAAGACAAAGAAGTGGGGGGTCCGGAGCGCGCCGTAGGCGCGAGCCGTATCCTGCGACTGGTCGCGCAGATAGACCCAGGGAAATTGGTGTTCGCGCATGCGCTCGACCATGTGCTCGAAGTCGTCTTCCGGGTGGGTGTTTTCGCTGTTGGAATTGATCCCGACAAAGGCCACTCCGTGCTCCTTGAAGCGGTTGGCCGTGGCGCGGGTGAATTCATCCGACCCGGTCACGAAGGGGCAATGGTTGCAGGTGAAAAAGACGACAAGGAAGCGCGCTTTTGCGAAATCCGGCAGACCGTAGGTCTTGCCGTCGGTTGCCGGCAGCTTGAAGTCCGGTGCCGCGTCGCCGATGTCCAGGGTGAATTTTTGCATGGTTCAATCCTTTCTATTTTCTTCTTGTTTCGTCTCTTTGTTCGAGATGTTCTGATTCGACATGGTCACCGGCGCGAAGAATGAGCGTCCAGTGCATCCGCTCGTTCGAATCTGGTCTTCCTTTGTGGTTGAAGCTTCCGACTTCGAACTTCGTTTCAAGGTTGTTCGAAAAGGTTGTCGGGCGGCGGACGATGACGATGCGCGGTCAGCGAGCCCTCGAAAAAGCGGACTCGGGTCTGCCAGTCGTCGCCGGTCAGGATAAAGGATTTGACATACCAGACTCCGCGGCGACTCTCGAAGTCGGTCATTTCCAGCAGGCGCTCTTCGCTTTCCCCATCCGGCTCCAGCCAGACGATGCGCAGCGGAGCCAGGTGTTCTCTGGCGAACCAGGCGCGCAGACGGCGGCCGCTTTTCGGATCCTCCAGCAGGAAGACTCGACATGGCCTGCCGCGCACGGCTTCCGCCGCGGTCTCTTCGATCATTGTCCAGTACAGGAAGTCGAAAACCAAGTCTTCCATGCGCAAGCCCAGCTCTTCGAGCGTTACTTCAGCTTCCCCGGTCGGTTCCCGGAATTCAACCCGCGGCGTGGCGCAAGCCGAACCCGCCTCCGAATTCGCGGTTTGGCGACGATATTCATAGACCCTGTCGCCGTGCAGCACCAGTCGGGCGCGAATCAGTTGCGGCGCCTCGATCTGTAGGCTCAAGGCGATGTCCGTGTTGATGCGGGCCCTTGGCGAACGGTGCTGTACCCGACCGGACAGGCGCCCCCAGACCCGATCATCGAAGGCCTGCCGCACCTGGGCGAGAAAGGCGGTGGCCGACGGCTCTTCGGCCTGCGCCGGAGCGGAGCGGGCAGCCGGACTTGACCCGGAGATAGTCAAGCTGCCCAGAACCAGGGCGGCGAGAAGGCTTCTGCAATGATGATTTCTCATAACTTGGAATATAGCCCGAATGATTCGTGGGTCAAGTTGCGCATGGCAAAAAAAAATGCGCGGCAAGTGGAAAAGCACGGCAACCAGTATATTTTATAGTTAAGCTGATCGGACAATTTGTTCGACTTCGGGGTTCTGAACTGGAAAAAACAAACTGGGAAAGGAGTTCTTGGGATGAAAAAGTGGCTTTTGGGTGGTGTCTTGAGTTTGGCCTTGGGGCTGTTGTTTTGTCCGGGCACCTGGGCGCAGCAGCCGGATCCCGGCTCCGGGGAGGACTGGGAGGACTGGGAGGACTGGGAGGACTGGGAGGATGGGTATTATCGCCCCAAACCGAAGCAGCAGGCCGAGGAGCCGGAGGAGCCGGTCGACGAACGGACGACTCCGCCCGGCGGGTCGGCTTCCGGGGTTGGCACGGTCGGGATCATGCAGCAGTCCAGTAGTGTGATTGCGCGAACCATTCTGGCGCCCTCGCTGAGGCCGCGAGCTCTCGAGAGGGTCGAGGCGCCGGCTTTGTTCTTCGACAACTTGACTGGCCTTTTGCGCTATGAGCGTCGTGAGTTCTCGGGATCTCAAGCCTACTACAACCGTTATGGCCTGACCCTGCACGGCACCTGGAACGCGGCCGCCAATCTGCCGGTGGACGTGACCGTGCCGATCGACCGCTACGAGTTCAACAGCAAGGAGGTCGGCGGCCTGCCTGCCGACACCTTCGACAACACCACGGTCGGGATCACGGTCACCCCCCGCTACTACTTTGTCGGCCAGGCCGAGGCCGGGGTCGATGTCGGCATCGGCGTCAGCGCCTTCTATTCCCGCAGCTTTTTCGATCGCAGCGGGATCGCCGACCGCAATGTCATCGGGCTCGGGCCGATGTTGATGGCCCGCAAGGACATGCCGGCCGCGACGATCAGCGGCGGGGTGATGATGCAGCGGGGCTGGAATATGGACGGCGAGCGGGAAGTCACCGGCCACAATTATGTCGATCTGTATCGCGCCGCCGTCAATCTCGGAGTGCCGATCGGCGAAAGCCTGGTGGTCAACGGCATCTTGTTCTATACCTATATCGACGACTTGCCGGCGATCTTCGACGACTCCTTCTTCAGTGGCGGCCTGGGCGCGACCTGGGTGATCGGCAGGCACTGGGCCTTGGACGCGGCGGTCATGAGCGATCTTGACAACCGCGATTCCAACAATCTGCTGGCCGTGTTCGGGGTGATCTCCACTTTTTAAAGTGATAGACAAAAGGATGTCCGGCAAATGAAGTCATGGCTGACGGCAAACTTTGCCTGCTCTGCGGCAGCGCTTTCACTGCTCTTTGGCTGTGCGGGCTCGGTAAGCTATTGGGAGCCGGAACCGGCTTCCCGGCAGCCGGTTCGGGCCATCGAGCGAGGCGGCGCGCCGCTTTCGGTCATGGTAATGCCGCCAACCGTCCGCCTGGCGGACGACGATGCCGACGAGGAACTGGCG
This sequence comes from Lentisphaeria bacterium, assembly GCA_007130365.1. Taxonomy (GTDB): domain Bacteria; phylum Verrucomicrobiota; class Lentisphaeria; order Oligosphaerales; family PUNB01; genus SLSR01. Next base: position 1,755 of record SLSR01000030.1, on the reverse strand, counting down.
GGACGCTTGCGCGAGCCCGCCTTTCTCAGCCTGGTCGAGCAGGAACTGCAGAGTCAAATCGACCAATCGCCGGCGGCCTTTCGCCGCGTTCCCCTGCCCGTCGGCCCCGAGGCCGAGGATTTGATGCGGCGAATCATGGCTCGCGAAAGCGGCCTGCACCAGCCCGATGACTTTGCCGGGCTCGAGGGGTTCAGCCTGCCCGAGCGCCTGCTTTACGCCGAGCTGGCGGTGGCGCGTCGAGCCGTGACCCGGCTGCGGGGGGGGGGCGGCGATCCCGACTATGAAGTCGAGCTGACCCTGCGTCTGGTCGACAGCCGTGGCCTGACCTATGTGCCGATGCGTTCGGTTGGCCGGGCCGCGACCTTGCCGATGGCCGCGAGAGAGGCTCTGCGAAAGGGAGTCAGAGCCTTGGCCGGTGGTTGAGCGCCTCGATCTTTTCGTTCAGCGCCGGTTGCAGGGCGCGGGCGCGGTTGAAGGCGCGGCTGGCTGACCGATGGTCGCCGGATTCCGCCAGAGCGTTGGCCAAAGCCAGCCAGAGCAGGCCGTTGCCGGGACTGGCCGCGACCGCCCGGCGGAGTAGCGCCGCGGATTCTTCGGCATTGCTCTTCCCCAAGGCTCGGGAGCGGCGCGCCAGCTCATGCCAGGCCTGGGCGTAGTTGCCGATTTCGGCCGCCTGCGCGGTCAGGCGGCGGGCGCTTTCCAGGTTGCCCAGCCGTTCCTGCACGTCGGCCGCCAGCAGCAGGACTGACGGGTTCCGGTCGCCGCCTTCGGACAACCATTGATTGACCAGCCGCAGGCTTCCGTCCAGGTTGTTGGCGGCGAGGCGTTGTCTGATTTGCGCCAGGCGCGGATCGGCCGTTGTCCGTCGCCATTCGCTTTCCCGATCCTCTTCTTCCCGCCATGCGGCCAGCGAGACTGGCGGCCGCAAACCGGCGTACTCGCGCAGTCCGGCCAGCGCCTCTGCCGGCACCGCGAAGCCGCGTTGTCGGGATGGCTCGGTTTCGCTGAGGGCGACGATGCCGACGACGCGCCGGTTGGCGGGGTCGATAATGGGCGCGCCACTGCTTCCCGGTGCGAATTCGGCCTCGAAGGCCAGCCACGAGATGGCCTCGGAGAGCGCAACTCTGCCGAGGAAGACGGAGCTTTGCAGGACGGGTTCGGGCGAGTCGGTCGGAAAGGTCGCGATCAGAACCGTCTGCCCCGGGCGCAGGGTCTCCGACGAACCCAGCTTGAGCCCGGATCTCTGCTCCCCGAATCCGGCGGCGAGCAGGGCAAGGTCGCTGGCGCGGTCGCTGGCGACAATGGTTGTCCCCGCCTGGGGGTCGGACTCGCGATTGAACTCATAGCGCAGTTCAACCGCTTCCTGCAGGACGTGCCGGGCGGTGGCCATGGTCTGGCCGGAGTCCAGGATGAAGCCGGTGCCGTAGCTGGTTTGTTGCGGCAGACCCTCCGCTGCGCCCGGGTTGAAGGCGACAATCCGCGCGACCGCCGCCTTGATGGCGCTGTGTTCATCAATCTTTTCCGGCTCGGGACTTGTCGCGGCGGGTTCGAACCAGACGGCCAGCCGATTCAGTGTCCAGCTCCAGCCGACGATCAGAAGGGGAAAGAGAAGCAAGGCGACCAGCAGCGGCCGCCCGAAAATTTTTTGCCGGGGCGAAGACTGGAGGGTTGAGGGCTTGGCTTTCTGGTGCTTCATTGATTGTGCTTCGACTGACTTGTCTGAATCATTCAGGCGATATTTTCCAGCAGCTCTTT
>SLSR01000132.1 GCA_007130365.1 Lentisphaeria bacterium | reverse complement strand
TCATGATCGAACCTCGTTTCCTCATTTAAGACCAGGAATACGATTATCAACATCCCTGATACTGTGGCTTGCCGGAGTGCAGCAGTCAAGGCTGGGTCGGTAAAAAAGTTTCAGCTGCTCCTTGCATCCTTGAGGAAGAAGGATAAATTAACTTCTGTTAATTTCAAGACGTACCTGTAGCTCAATTGGATAGAGCACCTGACTACGGATCAGGAGGTTCGGGGTTCGAATCCCTGCAGGTACGCCATCGCAATTCACCCGGTGGCGGGGTAGCTCAGTTGGTAGAGCAGAGGACTGAAAATCCTTGTGTCGCCAGTTCGATTCTGGCCCTTGCCACCATTTTCCCTCCATTCACTCCGGGAATCCTCAAGTTCTTGAATTCATAATTGAGCCTGGCCTAAAAACCATGTATTTTCTTGAAGCCCCTAACCTTGTCCCGAACCTCGTCCATGTTTAGATTCAGAGAAAGATTGGACTTTGCTTCGGAAATAGGTTTATGATTCAAATGCAATGATCATCAAGCTGGCCATCTACAATCTCATCTTTCCGCTGGCCTTTCTTCTCTACCTTCCCTTCTTCATTCGCAAGCTTCTGCGACGCGGCGGCCTGCGACATGGTTTCGGGGAACGCTTCGGCATTTTCCGAGCCGGGAAAAAACGATCCCTGCAAAGCCTCGACCGACCGGTCTGGATTCATGCGGTAAGCGTCGGCGAAGTGGTGGCCGCGACCGGCTTTGTCGAGCGTTGGCAACAACGCTCTCCAAACCTGCAATTTGTGCTTTCAACCACGACCACAACCGGTCATCAGGAGGCTCGCCGGAGACTGCCGAAGAACACGGTGCTGATCTACTCGCCCATCGACTTTCTGTTTCCGGTGTTTCGGACTCTGGCTCTGGCCAGACCGCGCCTGCTGGTAGTCTTCGAAGTGGAGATTTGGCCCAACCTGATCTTTCTGACCACTCGTCTGCGGATTCCGGCAACCCTGGTCAACGCCCGCCTTTCCGACCGCTCGGCTCGCGGATACGCCCGTCATTCATGGTTTTTCCGCCCCCTGTTCCAGCGCCTTTCCTGGATTTCCGCGCAAAGCGAGGAAGACGCGCGACGGCTGCGCGGGATCGTCGGCGAGAAAGTAGCCGTGGACGCCTGCAACACCATGAAGTTCGACCAGACACCGGATCGGGAGGCAACCGACTTGCAGCCCTTTATCGAACAGATGTTTGGAGCCGACCCCGAGCAACCACGAACCATCTGGCTGGCCGGCAGCACCCATCCCGGGGAAGAGGAATTAGTGCTGCGGGTATTCTGCGCCTTGAAAGCCCGGTTCCCCGGCTTGAAGCTGATCCTGGCGCCGCGCCACCATGAACGGACGAAGGAGGTCGAGGCATGCCTGCGCAACCACCGCCTCGACTATCGCCTGCGGCGGGAGAGGGAGACAGGGGGGCAAACAGCGGCTTCGGCCGATGTGCTCCTGCTCAATACCACCGGGGAGCTGTTCGACTTCTACGCCGCCGCCGACCTGGTCTACGTCGGCAAGAGCCTGGCCGGAAATTCCGGCGGCCATAACATTATCGAACCGGCGATTTTCGGAAAGCCGATCATTCACGGGGAGAAGATGGACAACTTCCGCCTGGTGGCACACTTGTTCAAGCAAGCCGCAGCCTGCCTTGAAGTCGCCGACGAGCAGCAATTGCACACAGCCCTGGCCACCCTGCTCGAGCAGCCTGAACAACGCAGCGAGCTGGGGCGGCGGGCACGACAACTGGTCGAGCAAAACCGAGGCGCCATGGAAAAAACCCTGGAGCGGCTGGAGAAGGTGGCAAAAAACAGCGGATTGCCGATACCCACCGAGGCGTCAAGCTTGCCCGCGGGCAAATGAATCCGGCAACTCGCACTTGCTTTTTATCGGCCTGCGGCAATGTTTACAACACGACAGGCGCGTCGGCACGCCGCACGGGACATATGGTTAGAGAAACTTCTATCTGCATCGAGGCCAAGCATGGATACTACCACCACCTACCTGGGACTAAAGCTTGAAAACCCGATCATTGTCGGAGCCGGCCCGTTAACTCGGGATCCTGCCGCCGTACGACGCTGCGCGGAGGCCGGGGCGGGCGCGGTCGTTCTGCCGTCGCTGTTCGAAGAGCGGATCGCCCGCGAAACCGCCACTCTAAGCGAATCTTTCTTCAGCCAGGAGGCTATGCACACCGAAGTTTTCGGCTATCTCGAATCGCATGTCGAAATGCAATATGGCGCCCGCGACTATCTCGAGATGCTGCGGAAAAGCAAACAGTCGGTTGAAATACCGGTGATCGCCAGCCTCAACTGCGTAACCTCCAAGTACTGGCAGGAATTCGCCCGGGAGATCGAGGCGGCCGGAGCCGACGCCCTGGAGCTGAACATCGGAATCATGCCGGATCAAGTCGAGGTCGACGGCCGCCAAGTCGAGGCGCAGGCCTTGGCCATCCTCGCCGCCGCCCGCGCCGCCGTCAGGCTGCCTTTGGCCGTGAAGATCGGCGCCAACTTCAGCAGCCTGCCCGCCACGGTGGCGCAAATGGCGGCGCAAGGCGCCGATGCCTGCGTGCTGTGCAATCGCTTCTGGACTCCGGCTATCGACATCGAAAAGCAGCGAATCATCGTCGCCAAACCGGGTAGCGCCAACCAGGAGCTGGGGCCTGTCCTGCGCCTGGTCTCGCTGCTGGCCGACCGAACCAAGGCGCAAATCTGCGCCAATACCGGAATCCATTCCGGCGCCGACATCGTGCGGACACTGCTGGCCGGAGCGACCGCAGCCCAGGTTGTGACCGCCCCGCTGCTGCAAGGCCTGCACAGGATCGGCGACATGCTGGACGAACTGAAGGGCTGGATGCAAAGAAGCGACTATTCGGCCATCGAAGACTTTCGCGGCAAACTCAGCCAGACCCGCAACCCCGAGCAGACATTGTTCAGCCGAACCCAATATATGGGAGCGCTGGCAACCCGACCGAATTAACCAGATTTGAAAGGAGGTCAATTCCTCATGTACGACCGCTTGAACCTATGGCTCGATGGCGTCGCCGGCGCCGAACACCTGGTGGCCGCGATTATATTCCTGGCGGCGCTGGCCGTTTCGATCGGACTCGGCGCCGTCCTGGGCTGGCTGCTGCTGCCGCTGATCCGCAAGGTTGTTCAGCGCACCCCCACCCAATGGGACAAACGCCTTGAAGAGCGCGGGTTTTTCAGCCACCTCTGCTGGCTGATTCCAGGTATCGCAATCTACAACCTGGCCACCAACTGGCTGGCTCAGGCACCCGCCTACGCCACCGTCGCCACCACCCTTGCCCATCTATGGCTGCTGCTGGCCGGACTGCTGGTGCTGCACGCCTTTCTCAACGCCATGGTCGATATCTACAACACCTTCTCCTTTGCCAGGCAAATGCCCATCCGCGGCTTTGTCCAGGTGGTCAAACTGATCACCGTTATCGTCGCCTTGCTGATCGCCCTGGCTCTGCTCCTCGGCAAATCCCCCGCCCTGCTGATCAGCGGCATGGGCG
>SLSR01000269.1 GCA_007130365.1 Lentisphaeria bacterium | reverse complement strand
CCGCTCTATAGCAAAATCTGTGGGTAAATGACGATTATTCCCAGCCAACGAATGAAGAAGAACTCTCGCAAAGGCGCAAAGATCGCAAAGAATGACAGAAATATTGGAGACAAAAACCGAGGACATTGCGCCCAAAGGATTAAGATGATAGAAAAAATTGAGTTTGCAGCCGCCGCCGCGACAGTGGCGGAAAAAAACATAAAGATTCCGAAGGCCGGACTGCTGCGCCTGCGAATTGTCTGCGACCGCCCCCTGAAACTGTGGTTTGGCCGCCATCTGCTGGCGGAGGACGACTTGCATTTCCGCCTGGCGCAAAGGGAGATGACCCTGGAGGCGCTGGTTCCGGTGAAGGCGGAGAGCCATATCCTGCGCGCCGAATTCGGCGAGCCTCCCACCCACATGCCCTTCGTGGACCGGAGCTGTCCCTCGCGCAACCGTGCCGAACTGCTGAAGAAAATCCAGCAGCGCTATCCAGGAAAATGCCGGATCGACATCGCCCTGGAGGACGGCACCGGCCCGGCGGTTTGCCTGCGCTTCGGACCCGCCCAGATTCGGCGCGACGGGATGGTCTGGCAGGAGTTGGTCATTCGCGAACTGGCCGGCTTTGCCCCGCTCAACCGCGAGATGAAGGACTTTGGAGACATGATGCAGCCGGCTCGGCTCAACCTCAGTTCCGCGGCCGCCCCCAATCTGCTCATCGAATCAGCGCCAAGTCCGGTCACGGGAAGCGGCTGCCGCCGCTTCTACCTGCCGGTAACCGGCTACGGTCTCGATCTGCCGTCTGCCAGAGAAACCGGGGCGGCTGAAAACCGCCTTGAGCCCGGCCGCGAGCCGGTCGGTTCGATTGACTTACTGGTCGAGGACGGGCATGGTGCCGCCCGCGTCGCCATGCCCGCCTACGAATCGGCCGGCAAGGGGGCGCCGGCCGCCGAATACCGACACATCCCCCCGCCATTGTTCAAGGAAATCGAACGAGCCATTCCCAGACCATCGCTGCCGGACGCCTGGAAGCCGCTGCTCGATATGTATTACGCCGCCTGGAAAATGCTCTGCGACCTGTGGCGCGAGCCCGGCCCCGACAGCGGTATGCCCGGTGGCTATCTCGGAACGGCGGTGGAAGGGTTCGCCGACTCACAGTTCGTCTGGGATACCAGTTTCACCACTCTGGCGGCAGCCTACGCCTGGCGGGCGTTCCCGCATCTCGCCTCCTTCGACTGTCTCTACTCGCGTCAGGAGGATGGCGGCTATCTGCACCGTCAAGGCGATGTCCGCAGCAACCTGCCCTTGATGTTCGAACCCGACTTCAGCCCCAACCCGCCGTTGATGGCGGTGGTGGAACTGGCCGCGGCGCGACTTAGCGGCGACACCGCCCGCCTCGTTCGCGTTTACCCGCTGCTGACCGCCCAGTTTGCCTGGCTTAAGAAAAACCGCCGCCTCGTGGACGGCACCTACTGGACGACCGGCCTGGCCAATGGCCTGGACAACAGCCCCTCGCTCGGAGAGGGCTATCCTTGCCTGACCGCCCAGATGGCCCACTTTGCCGAGAGTCTGGCGGATATCGCCGCCATTATCGGCGACGACGCGGCCGCCGAAAGTTGGCGGAATGAGCGCGGCGCGGTCGCCGCCGCCTTGAACAAGCACCTCTGGGATGACCAACACCAAATCTATTCGACCTCCCTGACGGACGGCGGCCATAATCCCAACAAGGTGGTTACCGCTTTTTGGCCGCTATGGGCCGACCTTGTCCCCTCCGAGCGGGTCGCCAACCTTGTTGAACACGCCCTGGACCCGAACAGCTTCAACCGCCACCATCCGCTACCCAGCCTCGCAGCCGACTCGCCATCGTATGATCCCGGCGGCGGCTATTGGCGCGGTTCGATTTGGACCCCCACCAATTTCGCCGCCATCAAGGGCCTGTGGCGCTCCGGCGCCAGAGAGGCCGCCCGCACCCTGGCCATGCGTCACCTGCAATGCATGGCCGAAGTCCACTCCGACACCGGGGTGCTCTGGGAGAACTACTGCCCGGAAAAATCCGAACGGGGCAGCATCAGTTGCCGCAATTACTCGTGGACGGCTGTCAGCCCGGTGGCCTTGCTGCTCGAAGTGGTGCTGGGCTTGGAGCCAGACGCCGTGAACCGCCGCCTGACCTGGAGGCCGTGGCCGGGAGAAGGCACCGGGGTCCGCGATTATCCGCTTGGGCCATGTACCATCTCTCTCGCATTCAGCCACCAACCCGATGGTTGCGGCCTGGCCAGAATCAATACCGACCTGGCTTTTACCCTGGAAATAATAACCCAGGAAAAACATACCGAAATCCGCGTCGCCGCCGGATATTCACAGATAACAGTATGATATGAAAAAAAACGTCACAATTAAGGAAATCGCCCAAAAAACTGGCTTCTCCGTCCCGACCGTCAGTCTGGCTTTGAACGACAAAGCCAGTTCCGTGGGGTTGCGCGAAGAAACCTGCCGGCGCATCCAAAAGGCCGCCGCCGAACTGGGCTATCGTCCCAACGCCTATCGCATGGTCGTTCACACCGGCCGTTTTCAATGCGCCACCCTGCTCTTAAGTTCAGAAGGACGCCGCAGCTTTATGCCGATTGGCTTGCTGCTCGGAATACAAGATGAACTTGCGGTGCGCAACATGCACCTGACCCTGGCCAAGCTGCCGGATGAAAAACTGGTGGAGAGCGGGTTCATCCCCAGATTTCTCCAGGAATGGATGTCGGACGGGTTGCTGATCAACTACACTCATAATATCCCCGCGGCAATGGAAGAGATTATTGTGCGCTGCCGCATCCCCGCCATCTGGATCAACAGCAAGCATCCTTTCGACTGCATCCACCCCGACGACCACGGCGGCGCTGGCGCTGGCGTTGATTCTCTCTTAACCCTGGGCCACCGTCGCATTGCCTACCTCCAGAGAGGCGGCGAGCATTACAGCCATGATGACCGACGCAATGGCTATCGCGCAGCCATGCTGGCAGCCGGCTTGCCACACAATATCCTGCCTGGCTACGGCGGACTTTCCGGCCCCGGGCGCATCGCCGCCGGCCGCGAACTCTTAAGCCGTGCCGACCGACCAACCGCCGTTATCGCCTATGCCCCGCAGGATGCGGGGGCCTTGCTCACCGCCGCGTTTCAACTTGGCTTGGCAGTGCCGCAAGACCTCTCCATCCTTACCTTCGCCGACTGGCACCCGGAAGGCACCGGCCTGCTTATAAGCTACCTGCAGATCAGCGCTCATCGGCTGGGCGAGGAGGCGATCAAAATGCTCTGCCACAAAATCGAGCAGCCGGCTGAACCGCTTCCCGCCCAAGTCTTCCCCCTCCGTTTAATCGAAGGCGAAACCATCGGCCTCGCACCGCAACCATAACTCGGATTGATGATCGCAAAAAACACCAAGAGGGGAATAGAAGGCCGTCTCTGATTAAACGGCACTTTAAATCAGTGTGTTACAACCAAGCACTAGAGCACTAAGAACTAAAGCACTAGCTATCCCATTTTTCTGTCTCAAACTTTTCTGTCCTGCCCCCCTGTTCCCCATCTTTGCGTTCTTTGTGATCTTTGCGGTTAAT
>SLSR01000116.1 GCA_007130365.1 Lentisphaeria bacterium | reverse complement strand
TTGATGGCGCTTGTGATCGGCGCCGACGCAAACGCCCGCGTGGAAGACTTGCCGGACGGCTTCGACCCTGAACGGGAGAGCCAGGCCGGCCATGAGATCGTCGATCTCTACGAGGAGGCGGTGGCGGCACTGGAGACGGTCTGCGACGACTACCGCCGCATTCGCGCCATGCGCCTGTCTCAGATACGCGACATCCCCTTTCAGGAGGCCTATGACAACATCGACTCCGTCATGCCCAGGCTGCCGCCGATCGACCGCCGCCTGCTGCGCCGCCGGATTTACGATCCGCAACTGATCAACCAGCACAAGGCGCAGGTGGAGGAAGTGCAGCGCCAGATCGAGGCCATGATCGATCTCACTACCCGACTACTTCTGGAGATCGAGGTGCTGGAGGCCGAGGTCTTGCACCACCAGGAGCAGGAAGCCACCCGCGAAGTGACTCTGGAGGAAGTGTTGGCCAGGGAGGAATTCGACCCGGACCAGGTTGTTGAGGAGGACGTCCGGATCGTGGAAGGGACGCTGATGGAGCAGCTGGTCGAAGCCGCCCAAGACCGGGATCGCGACGACGAACGATTCTCGGACTTGACCGAGCTGATGCAGCAAATCGAGCATCAGCATACACCGCCGCCGGTGGCCGCGGACATCGCGGATTTGACCGAGGCCGACGAAAGCCTGGAAAGATACGTGCAGCCGGACAACCTCGAAAGGATGCGCAATGTCAGAAACCTGGAGGATGTCGAATACACCTTTGGCCGCAAAGTTAAATACGGAGGGGAACCGGTGGAATGGATGTTCGTCGACACTTGGCACATCATCGGCCCCTGGCCCAATCCGTCGCGCGCCCATATCGACCGACAGTTCCCGCCGGAGAACATTGTCGATCTCAATGCCGCCTACATCGGCAAGGGCGGCCGGGAAATCCACTGGCAGTTCCACCAGACCAGGACGGTCGAGGTCGTCCCCCAGAACGAGGAGGAGTACGGCATCTGGTATGCCTATACCGAAGTCTATTTCGACCGGCCGATGGATCTGTGGATCGCCACTGGCAGCGACGACCGCGGCGATATCTGGCTGAATGGAATGCCCATCTGGGTCAGCAGCGACCGGCTGAAAGCCTGGCGGGTGGACGAAGGTTTCCGCAAGGTCTCGTTTCGCCAGGGAGTCAATCGCGTCCTCGTACGGCTGGAAAACGGCTGGAGGGATACCGCCTTCTCCTTCGGCATTTATCTCGGCCCGTGAGGCGGAGCGCGGGGTGGCGCGGCATTCCGACGAGCGTGAGGATGAGCTGGCGACGCCTGTTCGGCCAATAATGGATTTTGATTCGGGACAAGGTTTTTGCCCATTTCGCAATTTCCCACACTTTTTTGCACAAGGGGTTTCCATTGAAATTTTTATCCGCATACTATTTTCGCGCCCACATGTACACCATTGTCCCCCGGCATGTTCGGGAGGATATGGAGTGGATGGCCGACATCGGAACCGACGCGGTAGTGATCGGAGTTCTTGAGCAGGACCTTTTCGCGGCGGTCGAGAACATAGGAATCATCGCCGCCGAGGCGCAGCGGGCGGGCATGCAGCTTTTTGTCACGCCGTCCCGCTGGGGTTCGCTGATCGCGGGCTGCCCCAAGGTTCCAAGCCTTTTCTCCAGTTGCAGGCCAGAAGTCTGGGCATTGCAGAATGATGGAACAGCCTCGACTGCCTTTGGCCCGATGGCGAGTGTTCATCATCCCGCAACCTTCGATTTTTTTGTCTCATCGCTGGAGAAATTGTTCAGCATCGCCCCTGTCGGCGGTGTCATCTGGGACGAACCGAAGGCATTGCGGAAGCATGATTGTTCAAGGGCTGCCAGAGAGGCGCTGAAAGACCAGGACATTGACGACATAAATGTTCACACGGATGCGCAGGCCGATTTCTTTGAGCGCGTGAACACCGAAGCACTCAGGATGAATCCAGGGTTGGATATTTCCATGTTCGTCTTCGGCCATCTGAGCGGCTACGTTGTGGAGCGCTGCGCATCCATCTCTAACCTGCACGCGTTTGGGCTGGACGGGCGGCCGTTCCGGGCAACGGACACCGGTGAAAACGACAGTGGAAAGCCTGCCACAAAACTGCTGTGCGACCAGGGGCCGTACTTCGTGGAGGTCGCGCACAAGGCCAATAAAAAAGCCTTCATACTGGTTGAGAACCTCGCCATGTCTCCAGGCCATGTCAGCATCATGGACAAAAGGATGCCCGAAATTCTCGGCCTCGGAGCCGAGCACATTTGCTATTACTACTATCCGCGAAGCGTCAGCGACCCCGACCAGGCCATGCGGGTACTGGGAAAACACCTGGCGCCATGGAAGCAGTCGTCGGGCAGAACAGCAGTGACATGATCCAAGAGGGGCATGCTCAATGCTTTGGCGACAGCGTTTTCATGGTGCTCTGAACCCGCTTTTCGCCAGGTGTCGCCCCCGGCGCGGTGCTCCAACCCAGAAGCCTGGGGTCAAGCGAAGCGCGACCCCGGGGGTAACCCCAATCTGAATCCTTGGGCGGATCGGTGCATGCCCGGCGGCGCAGGCACACCGACCCCGCCTGGCGGCGGACTCGACGTGCCTGCTCGGACAACTCCCGGCGGAAAGAGTGGGGAAAATCCCCCATTGACTCATGACAAATCAGAGATATGTTAAGACAATCGAGATTGGCAGGGGCCAATTTCCCTATGGGCCGCATCGACGGCGGGCGGCATCTTGAGAAAATCGTAAATGATTACGTTTTAACAGTTGGTCTGATTTTAAAGGGAAAAAGTACAATGAAACCTATGAAGGCAATGATGGTTGGCGGATTGCTCTTGGCCTGCGGAATGATCGGCAGTGGCTTCATTAATCCCGGCTTTACCCCGGCCGATCTGGTCGGGCTGGCCGATCTGGTCGTGGTCGGACATTTGACCCCGGCCGGCGACCAGGTCTGGCAGCTCGACAACATCGAGGAGATCAAGGGAAGCTTGAGCGTACCTTTGCGGTTGCGGCTGCCGGAGGGGGCGGACGACGCCCAGCTTCGTTTCGGCAGCACGGTCGGCGATGGGGCGACGGCCGTGCTTTTGCGCGGCCGCAACGAAGGCGGCCAGCCAACCGCCTTCTGCTTTGTCAACGGTTCCTGGTTCGAGGTTGACGCGAACGGCCGGGAATGGCGTTTGCGGGCCTACAACCAGAACATGCTGGGCACTTTCGCCGGCGACGCCGAGATGCTGGGCCGGATGGCGCGGCGACTGGTCGCCAATCCGGATCTGGGCATTCCCTCCACGGCCGGGGTGCGCTGGTTCGCGGCACCGGTGGTTGGCACGGTGGAGGGTGCCCGCAAACTCGACCTGATCCGAATCGGGGAGGCGGGACGGCCGCATCTTTACGTGGCGGCCGAAGGCGGCGACCGAATTTTCGAAGTCAGGGGCAGGCGCAACTTCAGCGATCTGACCGAGCAGGTCGGGTTGACCGCCGGCTCGCGCCTGGTCGCCATTCTGGACGCCACGCAGAACGGACACGACGATGTGGTTTCCTGGGACGGCCAGGCTTTGCGCTTGTTCACCTTTGCCGATGGCCGTTACGATGGTGGACGGCTGCTTTTGAACAAGGTCGAGTGCCTGGGGTTGATGCCGGTGGCGCTGGACGGCCGGCCGGGGGTGTTGATCAGCCGGCCGACCACGCCCCTGCTGCTGTTGCGGCAAGGTGAAGATTGGCTTGAATTCGAACTGCCGGCTGGTCAGCCGCCGGCCGGAGAAGTCGGCCCGGCAGTGGCCGCCGACTTCAACCAGAACGGGCGCTTCGACATCCTGCAAACCGGCAGCCAGGGCTCGCGCCTGTGGCGCGGAACCGCCGACGGTTTCGCCGCGCCGGTGGCGAGTCCGGTCAAGGGCGGGCCGGGCAGCCGTTTCGCTCTGGCCGATTTCGACGAGGATGGCTGGCTCGACCTCTATGTCAACAGCGCGCAGCATCACGGCATCTGGGAGAACGACCGGGCGGGCGGCTTCCGCGAGGTCACCCACCAGGCGGGCTGGTACGGCGGCAAGGCGGTCGTCAACGCCGTGGCCGCTTTCGCCGAGGACCTGAATCACACCAACATGCCGGACATCGGGCTGATCTACGAGCGCGATCCTGTGCAGTATCATTTCAATCGCGGTTTCCGCACCTTTGCCGAGGAAGGCGAAGTGCGCCTGGCCGAGCTGCCCGCAGGCACCCGGCCGGCGGCCGCGATCACCGCCGATTTCAACCGGGACGGCTCGGCCGATCTGGCGGTAGTGGTGGACGACGGTCAGGTGGTCGTCTTCTTCAACGATCTCTACGATCTGCCGGCGTTGCGGGTTATGCCGCCGCCGACCGTGGACAATGCGCCGATCACCCTGACCGTCTATGACGGCTCGGAAGCCGACGCGGCCCGGCGCCTCGGAGTCTATTCCGTGGTCAATGGCGGGCCAGGCCGCCATCTGACTCTGGGGCGGGAATCGACGGCGACGCTGGTCTGGCGAAACGCCGCCGGGGAGGAGCAGCGAATCGTTGTCGAGGCCGATCCCATGCAGACGATTCCTGTGGTTCTCGAACCTGCAAGGTAGTTCCCCATGCTGACTTATCTGCTTTCCTCGTCATTCTCCCCGCCCCTGGCGATTGTCCCGATCCTAATGGGGCCTTTGCAGGCGTTGCTGGCCTTGCTGCCGGTGGTTCTGGCGGCGCTGGGGGCGGCCTTGCTGGCCGCTTTCAAGCCGCGCAACCTGTGGCTGCTGATGCGCCTGCTGTGGCGGCAGAAGCTGGCGGTGGCTCTGGTGGCGGCGGCTTTTCTGGTCGGGCGCTGGGGATGGCGGCAACTCGGGGCGCCTCCGGGTGGCGGCGAAGCGAGGCTGGGCGAAGCCGCCCCCTGGCCGAACTTTCGGGGCGGCCCGCAAAGGCGCGGCTGGCAGCCGGGGTCGCCGGACCCGACCGCGCCCGGTGTGCAGTGGGCATATCAGACTTCGGACAATGCCGCCATTTATTCCTCGACGGCCGTGGTCGGGGACTATGTTTTCTTCACGACCGCCCGGATCACTCCCTTCGACGCCACCGGCAGCGGCAGACTGCTCTGCCTGAACGCCCATACCGGCGAACTGGTGTGGGTCGGCGATCTGCCCGATTTGCGGGCCACTTTCTCATCGCCCTCGGTGCTGGGCGAGTATCTGGCGGTCGGCGAAGGACTGCATGTGACCAGAGACTCGCGGGTGTCGCTGTTTCGCAGTGGCGATGGTTCGCTGGTCTGGAGCCATCGCACCAGCAGCCATGCCGAGTCGACCCCGGTGCTGACCGAAGACCGGGTGTTTGCCGGTTCCGGGCGCGATGGCTGGCGCGCCTTAAATCTGGAACCCGATTCGCAGGGCCAGGCCGAGGTGGTCTGGCAGGCGCCCGGCGAGAAGTATATGGATGCCTCCGGCTCCCCAAACCACTGGAACGGCCGGGTCTATCTGCCGATGGGGCGCTGGGGCGGCTACGGCATGGCCTGCCTGGACACCGAAAGCGGCGAGGAGCTGTGGCGCGTGAACACTCCCTATCCGGTCTTTTCCGGACCAACCCTGGTTCCGGAGCGCAACCTCGCCCTGATCGGCATGGGCAACGGCAATTTTGTGTTGACCGCCGAACAAGCCATGGACTCCGAACTGGAGTGGTTGCGCGGACAGGGGGCCGACCAAGCCCAATTGGCGGCCGCCAGGGAAAGACTGGGGCCGGCCGGCGAGGTTTGGGCGGTTGATCTGCAAACCGGCGAAAATAGGTGGAGATTCGCCACCGCCCGGACGGTTCTCGGGCAGGTGGCGGCGGGCGACGACGACTTGTATTTCGCTGCCCGCGACGGGATGCTCTACCGACTCGACTATGCGGGGCGCGAGCTGGCCCGCTGGAATGCCCGCGCTCCGATCGTGGCTTCGCCCGCGCTTGCCGAGCATCATGTTTACATCGTATCCACGGCCGGCATTCTGTACTGCCTGGAGAAAACCAGCCTGCGAGTGGTTTGGGAGGCGGTCCTGCAGCGCGGCCCGCTTACCGAGGCGGACTTGTTCATCAGCTCGCCGACGGTCGCCCACGGCCGGATCTATGTCGGCACGCCGCGGGCTGGTCTGCTGGCGATTGGCGAGCCAATCCGGCCGCCGCCGCCCCTGTGGCCGGCCGCCCGCGGCCCGAGCGGCGGCACCGGCCGGCTCGACTCCAGATCGCTTCCCGATGCGGTCGAGGAACTGTGGTTTCAACCCTGGCCCGAGAGCCAAGAACCCAGCTTGACAGCCTCGCCTGCTTTGCACGAGGATGCGGTCTATCTGGCCTTCGCCAATCAAGCCGGCGGCCAGGTTGTCCGCTGGCCGCGCGGCGACCGGCCGCCGGGCGCTCCGGACTGGTCGATTGCCACTGAACTGCCGGCCCGTCGAGACTTGGTCGGCGATGGCCAGCGGTTGTTTTTCACCACCGGCGACCAGGGCGACCGCGACCGGCAATTGCTGGCTCTGAACGCCAGGGACGGCCAAGTGGTTTGGCAGGCTTCCCTGGATCCGGCGGCACAGGGGGGATTGCTGCTCGACCGCGAATCACTATATGTCGCCGACCACGGTTTGCGGGCGGTCGAGCCAGGCACCGGAGTTGTGCAATGGCGGCGCGATGATATTGTGCCGGTCGGAAGGCCGGCCCTGGGGCAGGGCCGGCTTGCGGTGTCCGCAGGCGACCGTCATCTGCTGCTGGATGCCGCCACCGGCTTGACGCTGTGGAGCAAGGAGCGGGAAAAGCCGCGGGACAACTTCTGCGAGGCAGCCCCGGTTTTTGTCGACCATGATCGGATTGTCTTGATCGAAGACGAGCATCTACTGGTGGTTTCCGAGTTGAACGGCGAACGGCAATACACCATTACACTGGAAGACTCCACCCGGCCTGCCCTGGCGCCAATGATCTTGGAGCAGGGACTGCTCGGGGTTTGGGACAATCGCGGCAACCTGCGTGTTTTCGATCTGGCGGAACGGGGCCGGGAACAATTTTCAATTCCCGATCAGGAACATCACCCCGTGGCCGATGATGCGGCGGTCATTGCCATGGGGCGGCGCGGTATGCAGCGGCTGCCGCTCGACGGCGGCCGCGGTACCGGCTGGCTGCGCTGGGACGAGGATCACTGGGGCCAGCCGCTGGCCGCGCCGCTGGCGGGTGGCGGGCAGATTGTGATCCCGACCTCTCGCGGCTTGCTCAAGCTTGCAGCCCGGCCGTGATGGCTTAGTGCCTTGGTTCCCAGGTTCGGAGGGGGCCGAGTAGGCACGTCGAGTCCGCCGCCAGGCGGATCGATGTGCCAGAGCGCTCAATCTTGCAACCGCTTCGCCAGAGGAAGGCAGAGGAAGGCGGAAAAATGGGGGTATAAGGCAGGGAACAGATGAGTAACCGCAAAGAGCACTCTTAGTGCCTTAGTTCTTGGTTCTTGGTTCTTGGCGGGCGGCCTCCCCTCGCAATCCGTAGTTCAGGTCGGACGGGGTAGCCAGCATGCGTTGTGAGTCGTGCGTCGTGAGTCATGCGTCGCGAGTCGTCAGTCGAGCATCGGTTAAAGGAAAACAATGACTGAATTTCGTTATATTCATCGTTTTGGCATTGGTCTCGGCGAAGGGTCGGCGGACCAGGAGTTGCTGGGCGGCAAGGGGGCCGGCCTGGCCTTGCTCGGCCGCCATGACATTCCGGTGCCGCCGGGCTTCACTATTGTCACCGACTGCTGCCGCCATTTTCTGGAGCATGGCAGTTGGCCGGAAGGGCTGAAGCAAGAGGTGGAAGAGGCGCTGGCCTGGCTGGAGCAAACCACGGACAGACCATTTGGCCAGACCGAGAAGCCACTGCTGGTCTCGGTGCGCTCGGGGGCGGCGATTTCAATGCCGGGGATGATGGACACGCTGCTCAATGTCGGCTTGAACCCGCAAGCCGAGCATGCGCGGGATCCTCGCTTTCCGGAGATTCACCACGATTTTTGCGAGCGCTTCAAAAAAATCGCCGGGGCTTCCCCGCCCGATTCGCCGCTGGCCACTTTGCACGCCTGCATTGAAACCGTCTGGCATTCCTGGAACTCGTCCCGGGCGCAAGCCTACCGCCACCGCCATGGCATCAGCAATTTCAAGGGGACCGCGGTCAATATCCAGGCCATGTTCCCCTCCGAGATTTCGGGTGTGGTTTTTTCCCTCGATCCCAATGACGTCGACAAAGAGGAAATGGTTGTCCAGGCCGCCTTCGGCCTGGGCGAGTCGGTGGTTGCGGGCGATGTCACACCCGACACCTATCGCCTGAGCCGCCAGGACCTGACCGCGCTGAAGTGCGTAATCGGGCAGAAATCAACCATAGTGCGGGCTCTTGGGGACGGTTCGCAGCATCGCGAGGACGACCGCTGCCTGGACGACGACCAGCTCCGCGAACTGGGGCGGCTCTGCCTGCGGATTGAAGAACTGCGGGAACAGCCGCTGGATATCGAGTTTGGCTGGGCGGGCGGCGAGTTTGCCATTCTGCAATCCCGACCGATCCGCGGTCTGGAAGTGGCGCGCGATGTCGAGCCTGCGCGTCAGGAGATGATCGAGTGCTTGCGCCAGAAATCGCGGCCGCACAGAAAAGTGTGGGTTCGCCATAATCTCGACGAGACCCTGTCCTATCCAACCCCGATGACCTGGGATTTGCTGGAGGGCTTCATGCGCGGCGCCGGCGGCTTTGGCCGGATGTACCTGGACTTCGGCTACAACCCCGGGTTGGTGTTTCGCGAGCACGGCTTTCTCGAACTGATCGGCGGCCGCGTGTTCGCCGATCCGGATCGGGCGGTTTCGCTCTTCTACGATGGCATGCCCCTGGGCTATGATGCGGAAGATATATTGGAGAATCCGCAGATAATCGAACGCCCGCCGACCATCTTTCAGCCAGAGCGTAGCGAAGATAATTTTTTCCTTAAGCTGCCCCGCAATATCCATTCCATGCTGCGCGCCGCCCGTCGTTTGAAACGATTGCGGCGGGATGCGCTGCGCCGCTTTCGCGACGATGTGCTGCCTGATTTTCTGGAATACGTCAAAGTCGAGAGAGAGCGTGACTTGACCGAGCCCGGGGTTCAGGAATTGCTGGCTGTCTTCGAGGAGCGCAGGCGCCGGGTGCTCGACCAGTTCGGCGGTGAATCCCTGAAGCCGGGCTTTTTCGGCGGCCTGGCCTATGGCGAGCTGATGGCCGATCTTTCGCATATCTTCGGCACGGAACACGGCCGGGAATTGGCGCTGCGCTTGATTTCCGGCCTGGACGAGGATTTCACGGTGCAGCAGGATATGGGATTGCGCAAGGTGGCCGAGGGGAAGGCGACCATGGATGATTTCCTCAACCGCTTTGGCCAGCGGGCGGTTCATGAAATGGAACTGGCCGAACCGCGATGGCGGGAGAACAGCGAATATATCGCCCAGGCCGCGCAGCACCTGCTGGCCACGGCCGATCCGCATGAAAGGCACGAAAAGAATCAGCGGCGGCGGCTGGAGCTGGAAGGGAAGCTTCCCGAAATGCTCGCCCGCCAGGGCGCATCCTCGTTGTTCGAAGTGCTTGCGGAGAACCTGCGGCAAACCCAGCAATTGCTGCCATGGCGGGAAAACGGCAAGTTTTACCTGATGATGGGATATGAACTTTTGCGGGAAGCCTTGCTGGAGCTGGGCAGACGCTGGGAGATCGGCGACGATGTGTTCTATCTGCATCTGGCCGAGCTGGCGGAATTCGAGCGCCGCAAAAAGTCGCTGCGCCAACAAATATGCCTTCGCAAAACCCGCCGCGCGGCCTGGCGGCGGCTGGACATGCCGCGCGTGATCGACTCGGCGGATTTGAACAGCCTGGGGCTTCCCCGGGTCGTGAGCCCGGAAACCGAACTGACCGGAGAACCGATTTCGGCCGGCATCTCGGAAGGCCGGGCCCGTCTGGTCTTCGACCCCAGCCAGACTCTGGACCTGGGGCCGGAAGCCATCCTGGTCTGCCCTTCGACAGACCCCTCCTGGACTTCGCTTTTTGCTCAGGCAAAAGGATTGATCATCGAACGCGGCGGCACCCTGTCGCACGGCGCCATCGTGGCCCGCGACTTCGGCCTGCCGGCCGTGGTTTGCCCCGACGCCACCCGCTTGATCAAGGAGGGGCAAAGAATCGCCCTGGACGGCAACAACGGAAAAATCGCATTGCTGGAGGAAGGCTCTTGATGAACGATCCGGTTTCTGTTTTCATTCTCAACCTCGGCGATCTTCTGCTGGGTTGGATTCTGCATCTGCCTCGCGACCTGGGATTGGCGGCAGTGGCTCTGCTGACCGCCGCCCTGCTGGTGGTGGTGCGGCGCTGGACCACCGACCAGGAGCGGCTTAAACGCGTCAAACAAGACCAGCGGATATTAAGCCAGACCATTGCCCGGGCCAAGGAGAAAGGGGACCGGGACGATCTGGCTCGCATCAAGTCGCTGAAGACCCGCATCGGCATGATCAAGCTGAGAGCCGAGATCAAGCCATTGCTGTGGGCGATTGTGCCGGTCGCCTTTCTCGCCGCCTGGGCCTATGTCAGACTGCCCTATTTGGCGCCGGAACCCGGGCAGCCGATCGAAGTCCGCCTGCTGCATCCGGTTTCGGCCATTGATCAATTGACCCATCTGGTGCCGGCTGCGGGAATAGAGGCGGCGCAGCCGGTAACCCATTTCCGCGAACATGCCGACTACCCAGGGCAGGCGGTCGCCAGTTGGCTGATCCGCCTGCCGGAGTACGATGGCGACAATGCCCCGCTTGCATCACTGGTTCTGGTTTCGTCGCGGGGGCGCTTTACCCATGAACTGGAGTCGCCGCCCCGGCCGCCCCCGGTTTTAGTGCCGCATGACGCGGAGGGGGTTGTGGCCAGCGAGTTGATTTTGCCCGAGCGACGATTGTTCGGCCTGGTCCCGGGAATCCCGTTTCTTGGGCTGCCCGCGTGGCTGACCGGCTATCTGCTGATCGTGATCGCCGGCATCCCCATAACCAAACGATTGTTCAAGCTGCAGTAGACAGTGGCTAGGTGCGCAGGAAGTCCGGGAAAAACATAGTTCCAAGTCTGTGACTTCATGGCTTCGTGACTGCATGACTCAGGGCTGAACCAATGAGAGAGTTGTGTAAGCAGGGGCGGCCTCATCGCAGCCCCAGGCAGCGCCTGGGGTATGGGTGTTAAAAGAACTGTGCCCCGGAGGGGCGCTTCAAGAGATTGCGATCCGCCTCAGGCAAACGCAACAAAGTAAGGAACCCATCCATTTAACACCATGAAAATCCCACTTGATTGCCATATCCACACCCCGCTCTGCGGGCATGCGGGCGGAGCGCCGGAAGAGTATGTTCGACAGGCGGCGGAAAAGGGGCTGCGCCTGCTCTGCTTCACCTGCCACTGCCCGATGGGCGACCAGCAAGGCTTTGGCGGCCCGAAAATACGCATGACTTTCGAGCAGTTGGATGATTACGAAAGAATGATCGAGCGCGCCCGGAGGGAAGGTGAAAAATCGGGAGTCGAGGTTTTGCTGGGAATCGAAGCCGAATGGTTTCCGGAAGAGAAAGAGCTGGTCGCCATGGATGAAATGCTCGCCACCCGCCCCTTCGACTATGTTGGCGGCGCCGTGCATCCGCACCTGCCGATCTATCTGGAATGGTTCGAGCAACACGGCATCAATGACGACCGCGGCCGCATCGAAACCTATCTCGAACACCTGCTGCGGGCGGTTGAATGCGGACGCTTCGACGCCATGACGCATCTCGACATCGTGCGGTGCTATGGCACGGTGCAGCATTTCGAAGCCGCCCCCCACGAGGCTTTGTTCCGGAAGGTATTGGATGCCTGTGCCAGACTAAAGCTGCCGGTGGAGATCAATACCAGCGGATTGCACAAGCCAAAGGTTGGCGCCATCCATCCCGACCCCCTGATCCTCGATTGGGCGCAGGATTTTCCGCTGATGTATATACCAGGCTCGGACGCCCACAATCCCGGACAGGTGGCCGGGCATTATGACGAGGCCGCCGTGATTCTGAATGCCCGGGGGATAAACCAATTCGTCTGTTTCCGCCAACGGCAAAGGCAGCTTTTCCATCCTTCCCAAACACAGTTCGCCGCTACCAAAGAACAACCAGGAGACGTGTGACAATGTCGAAATCTTTCAATAATGGCATGATCGGTCAGACAGAGTCGAGTCGGCTGATTCAAAACTACGAGGAACAGGTTTACGCCGGGGTGCTCGGCAAGGTGGTCGGCGTTTACCTGGGCCGGCCGTTCGAAGGCTGGAGCAAGCAGGATATCGAGCAGCGCTGGGGCTGCATCGACCGCTATGTCCACGAAGACCGGCAAGTGCCACTGGTGGTGGCCGACGATGACATATCCGGCACCCTGACCTTTATCCGCGCCCTCGAGGATTCCGGCTTGTTCGCCGAAACCCCGACCCCATTTTTTGGCCAGACCTGGCTCAACTATCTGATCGAGAAACAGACCATCCTGTGGTGGGGCGGCCTGGGGCATTCCACCGAGCACACGGCCTATCTCAGACTCAAGCAGGGGATTCCCGCGCCGCGCAGTGGTTCGGCCGAGCTGAACGGCAAGGTGGTGGCGGAACAGATCGGAGCGCAAATCTTTATCGACGCCTTCGGCCTGGTCGCCCCCGGCCGGCCTAAGCTGGCCGCCCGCCTGGCCCGGCGGGCCGCCTCGGTCTCGCACGACGGCGAGGCGCTGCACGCCGCCGCCCTGCTCGCCGCCATGATCGCCGCCGCTTTTGTCGAAAAGGACATGGACCGGCTGTTCGACATCGGCCTGGCCCAGATTCCAGAGGAGAGCTTGATCGCGGCGGTCCACCGCGATGTTCGAGCGTGGGCGAGGCAGGACGGCGATTGGCGCCAGACCTACGAGCACATAAAGGAGCGCTACGGCTATCAGCGCTACGGCGGCAACTGCCACGTGATCCCCAATCACGCCCTGATGGTCATGGCCTGGGCCTATGCTCCGGATGATTTCCACCTGGCGCAGTTGATCGTCAACACCGCGGGCTGGGACACCGACTGCAACGCCGCCAATGTCGGCAGCCTGATGGGGGTTAAAGTGGGGGCGGCGGCAATCAATGCAAAATACGATTTCCAGTCACCATTCGGCGACCGGATCCTGCTGCCGACCGCCGACGGCACGCGGGCGGCCACCGATGTCCTGATCGAGGCGCTGCACATCGCCCGCATCGGCCGGAATGTCATGAACTGGCCGACGCTGCCGCCCGCGAAGGACCATGCCTGGCATCATTTTTCCATGCCAGGGGCGCAGCATGGCTGGCTGGCCGACGATCGGGAATTCGCCGCTCGCGGCAATCTCTCGCTGAATAATGTGGCCAGCCCCGGCAATCCCGGCGAACGCTGCCTGGAAATATCCTTCCGAACCGGGCCGGGCCGGACAGCCCGGCTGACCACGCCGCTGGCCCCCTTTGCCGAAAAGCACGACCAGGGTGCGGTCTATAGCCTG
>SLSR01000138.1 GCA_007130365.1 Lentisphaeria bacterium | reverse complement strand
TGACTGGTGTTGTGGTCGATGTACTGCACCGACAGTTCGGTGCGCACCCGCTCCACCCCCATCGCCTCCAGTTCAAGAAAGGCCATGGTGCCGGTGGCGTCCTGGCACAGGGTCTGGTCGATGCGGATGCGGCACTCCTCGCCGCGCCGCACTTCGCCGTCAACCGAATGTTCCGCCAGGATTTTTTCAATCAGGGTCTGGGCTGCCATTGCATTCTCCCGAAAAACTCTATGATATTCCCATATTCAGCGATGGCTGGCGTTGCGCCGCCACCGGGCTTTCCCCGGTGGAGCGAAGGCCTGAAATGCGGATGTCGCATCGGGCATAAACACTGGCTCCCCGAGGATAAGCCCCGTGGCGGCAGGAGTGGTCGGGACGGATTCCCGACCTGCGGTTCGCATGAATAAGTCAGGCTAGCCGCCGTAGCGGGCCTGGTCGCCGAGCATCTCCTCGATCCGCAGCAACTGGTTGTATTTGCAGATGCGGTCGGTGCGGCTCATCGAGCCGGTCTTGATCTGGCCGGTGTTCAGGGCGACCGCGATATCGGCGATGGTGGTGTCCTCGGTTTCGCCGGAGCGATGGCTGACCACGGCGGTCCAGCCGGCCCGGTGCGCCATCTCGATGGCGTCCAGGGTTTCGGTCAGAGTGCCGATCTGATTGACCTTGATCAGGATCGAGTTGGCCGACTTCTCCTCGATCGCCCGCTTCAGATACTTGACATTGGTGACCAGCAGGTCGTCGCCGACAATCTGGCAGCGGTCGCCGATCTTCCGGTTCAGGATCGCCCAGCCTTCCCAGTCGGCTTCGCCCATGCCATCCTCGATCGAGTCGATCGGGTACTTGCCGATCAGGGTTTCCAGGTAGGCCGCCATCTCGGCCGAGTCCATGGTTTTGGCCTGGCCGCCGCGAGCCGCCTTCTTGAACACGTATTTGCCATTTTCGTAGAATTCGGAAGCCGCGCAGTCGAGGGCGATAGTGATGTCCTCGCCCGGCTTGTAGCCGGCCTTCTCGATCGCCTGCACGATCACGCCGAGGGCGTCCTCGATACCGTCGAGGCTGGGGGCGAAACCGCCTTCGTCGCCGACCGCGGTGCTGAGTCCGCGGTCGTGCAACACCTTTTTCAGGTTGTGGAAGACTTCGGCGCCGTAGCGCAGCGCCTCTTTGAAGGTGGGGGCGCCGACCGGGCGGATCATGAATTCCTGAAAGTCGATGGGCGCGTCCGAGTGGGCGCCGCCGTTAATGATGTTCATCATCGGCACCGGCAGAGTTTTGGCGTTGACCCCGCCGAGATAGCGGAACAGCGGCAGCTCAAGCGCCTCGGCGGCGGCATGGGCGGTGGCCATCGAGACCCCGAGCATGGCGTTGGCGCCCAGCTCGCTCTTGTTGGGGGTGCCGTCCAGTTCGAGCATGATCTGATCGACCGCCACCTGGTCGATGGCATCGACCCCTTCGATTTCCGGGAAGATCTTCTCGTTGACATTCTCCACCGCCTTCTCGACCCCCTTGCCGAGATAGCGGCCGGGATCGCCGTCGCGCAGTTCCAGCGCCTCGTTCTCGCCGGTCGAGGCGCCGGACGGAACGGCGGCCCGTCCGACCACGCCGCTTTCCAGGGTTACTTCCACTTCCAGGGTGGGGTTGCCGCGGGAGTCGATAATCTCACGGGCCAGGACATCGTAGATTGCCGTCATTTCAAGCTTCCTTTTTTTAAACGAATTGCGACTTCATGCCGATACTGCGATGCGAATTGCCCGCAGGTTCGACACCTTCCGGGCAAATCGCGGCTTGCGTCTTGCAGCTTTGTAATATATCGCCCAAGCCGACGGTTTCAACTTGTTGATTGCGCTTTGCCGCGCTATTGTACTGATTGCTTGCGCTGGTCGCATCCGCGCCGGCGCCGTCAACCAAGGGGCGATGGCACCAGGGGGCACAGGGTTCCCCGGGTCGAAAAACAGAACATAGGAAACACACGCTTATGAAAGTGGTTCTCGCCTATTCCGGCGGCCTGGACACCTCGGTCATTCTGGTCTGGCTGAAGGAAAAGTACAACGCCGAAGTGGTCACCTTCTGCGCCGACCTTGGTCAGGAGGAG
Source organism: Lentisphaeria bacterium (assembly GCA_007130365.1). GTDB lineage: Bacteria > Verrucomicrobiota > Lentisphaeria > Oligosphaerales > PUNB01 > SLSR01. The sequence continues at coordinate 11,470 of SLSR01000138.1, read as the reverse complement.
GAGCTGGCCGGGCTTGACGAGAAGGCGGCGCGCACCGGCGCCTGCAAGTCCTATATCGAAGACTTGCGCGAGGAGTTCGTCCGCGACTTCGTCTTCCCGATGATGCAGGCCAACGCAATCTACGAGGGCAGCTACCTGCTCGGCACCTCGATCGCCCGCCCGCTGATCGCCAAGCGCCTGGTCGAGATTGCGCGCCGGGAGGGGGCGACGGCGATTTGCCACGGCGCCACCGGCAAGGGCAACGACCAGGTCCGCTTCGAGCTGACGGCCTACGCCCTGCAGCCGGATATTCAGGTGATCGCGCCCTGGCGGATTTGGGATATGAAGTCGCGCAGCGATCTGATCGAATATTGCGAACAGCGCAAAATTCCGATCACGGTTTCCCCGGCCAAGCCCTACAGCATGGATCGCAACCTGCTGCATATCAGCTTCGAGGGCGGAGTTCTCGAAGACCCCTGGCGGGAGGCGCCGGACGACATGCGGGTTTTGACCGCGCCTCTCGACAAGACCCCGGATCAGGCGGAGATTGTGGAGATTCACTTCGAGCAGGGCATTCCGACTGCGGTCAACGGTCAAGAACTCAGTCCGGCCGACCTGCTGCGCGAGCTGAATCGGATGGGCGGACGGCACGGAGTCGGACGGATCGACATTGTCGAGAACCGCTTCGTCGGCATGAAGTCGCGCGGGGTCTACGAAACTCCGGGCGGCACCATTCTGCATCAGGCGCATCGCGGTCTCGAGGGATTGTGCATGGATCGCGAGGTCATGCATTTGCGCGACTCCCTGATTCCCAAGTATGCCACCCTGGTCTACAACGGCTTCTGGTTCGCGCCGGAGCGCGAAATGCTGCAGGCCGCGATCACCCGGAGCCAGAAGGATGTGTCCGGCGATGTCCGCTGCAAGCTGTTCAAGGGCGGCTGCCATGTCATCGGTCGGCGCTCGCCGTTTTCCCTGTACAATCCCGAGCTGGCCACCTTCGAGCGGGACGATGTCTACAACCAGGCCGACGCCGAAGGCTTCATCAAGCTCAACGCCCTGCGGCTGCGGGTTGCAGCCGACCGCAAGAGCCGAGCCTGAGCCGGCCGCCGGGCAGGCCTTCATGCAACCGGAGAAACCGTTTTCAGTCAAATACAGAAGAAGGCGGACGGTGGCGAACAACACGGACACAGACCAATGCAAACGCAAATGCTGAAAAGCAAGATTCATCGCGCCCGCGTGACCGAGAGCAATCTCCACTACGAGGGCAGCCTGGCGATCGACCTGGATATCATGGAGGCGGCCGATCTTCTGCCCTATGAAAAAATCCTGGTGGTCAATGCCAACAACGGCGAACGACTCGACACCTATGCGATTCCCGGCGATCGCGGCAGCCGCATCTTCTGCCTGAACGGGGCGGCCGCCCGCAAGGGCATAGTCGGCGATGCGCTGACCATTATGTCGTTCGCCTGGGTCGAACTGGAGGAAGCCCGCCAATGGCGGCCGCAAATCATTGTCCTCGACCCGGAAAACCGCATTGTCGGGCAAAGATAGAAAGGCCTCCATGAACCAGGCAGCCCCAACCCCCTTCGCCAGTTCAAGCTCCGGGCAGGCCGGGGCAAGCCGCTTCGAAAATCCGGGAGACGAGGCGGTCTCGACCGCGATGGCGAAGCTCGAAGACTTGATCGTGAGCTGCCTGGCCGCGGCCGCGGCTGATGACCGCGATCCGCTGGCTCGGTTCCGTCGCGCCTGCGCCGGGCGCGGCGAGCCTTTTACCATGGAAAACCTGGCGCTCATTCTCGAAGCCCTGGAGGCGAGCGGTCGCGAGGCGCTGCCGCCCGAGCAGATGCAGGCGGCGGTGCTTTGCTTTGTCGACCGCCGGCGCGAGGACGGCCGGCTGCCCGCCGCTGTCGATGCCGAGGGCCGGGCCTGCTACAGGCTTGAGGATCGGCAGGGTTTTGCCGGCGGCAACGGCGAATGGACGGCGACCGCCGCCTGGGCCGCCTTTCGCCTTGGCGGCGGCCGCGATTTCGCGGCGGCCGTGGCGCCTGCCCTGATCCAGGGTCTGAACCAGGTGGCGCGCGATGCCAAGACCGGCCTGATTGAAGATTCGAACCCGATACCCGGAGCCGACAAGAAGAGTTTCCGGCTGCGCCCTTCCCTGCTCTTTTTTCAGGCCGCCCATCATCTGGCCGAAATCCTGCGCGAGCTGCAGCAGGAAGGCGAAGGCGACTACTGGCAGCATTGTTCGCAGCTGGTGGCCAAGAGCATCCGCATTTATTTCTGGAACAAGAAAGCCGGACTGTTCCGGACGACTTCCGCGGCCCCCGATCTGGTCGACATCCAGGGATCGGCGCTCTCGGTCTACCAAAAGAGCGCCACTTCCGGGCAGTTGATGACGATTGCCCGCACATTCCAGCGGCAGTTCGGGCAGCTGATCCGGGGCGGCGCGGTGCGCCAGCTCCTGGACATCGGCTCCGGCGATTCGACTCCCGCCCGTGACGGCCTCGCGCAGTCGGCTGACGACTTCAGCCTGGAGGCCGTCGGCTGGTTTGTCTACGCACTTGACTTTGCCGACTCCGCGCGAGCCGAACAGTTGTTTCTGGATGTGGCCGCGCGGATTCTCGGCCACCGCGATGCCGTTTCCGGCGGCCATCCCGATCTGCCTGCCGCCTGCCGCCTGCTGACCGCCGGGCGCGCCCTGCTCGAACGACGCTCCGTTCGCCCGAGTCGCGACTGACCGGGGTTCGGCCATCCCATGTATTCAGTCGAAGGCTCAGCCCACGAACCGTCTGAGCTTGCTCATAGACCGGACTGAACCCCGTGAACGGTTACCGCAGGTCTTTCAGGCTATGGCGACATAATAGCCACAAAAAACATTAAAAGGCACAAAAAGGGGATGCCGACGGTCGGGAGCCGACCAAGTTGAATAGCCCCGGGCTTGAGCCCGCGGGTAAGGGTAAGGAATACGGTGGCCCCCGAACGGGGCGCGGTTGCTCCAGGGGGTGCGTCGGCAACACACCGGGCCGCAGGCTCTTTCGGAGTGCGGCGTCCGCCTCAGGGGATCGCCGCTTTCGGATAGCGACTACCGCAAACAGCTACTATACCAAAGCGGTGCCGGGACACCGCACTCCAAAGACGCTTCGCGGCGGCCTCGCCGTCCAACTTGACCGGGGTTCGTCGTCTAACTATGTTTACGCGATTGCAGTCAAAAAACTGAATAAATGAAAATCGCGATGGGAGCAATACTCCGATGCCCGAACTGCCGGAAATGGAAACCATCGGTCGCGCCTTGCATCTGCAACTGGTCGGTGCCCGGATTTTGCAGGTTTAAGTGCGCGAGCCGCGCCTGCGCCGTCCGGTCGACATCGAAGCTCTGGTTGCCGGCTGCGTCGACCGACGCATCGAGACGGTACGGCGGCGCGGCAAATATCTGGTGGTTAATCTGGGGCGCACTGTAAACCGCGCCATCCAGGACAATCGCCAGGCGGCGGCCTACATTTTCGGCCGTGATTCGGGCAAAGTCCCGCCTGCCTCTGGCATTGAACTGCAAGTCCACCTCGTAAGTGCCAAACTGATTTTGGGAGACGACAGGGACAGCGAGTTCGTCGCCCGTTTCTGAATGGTTTCCGCGCGCGATCTGCCAGAATACCGCCGCCGCCAGCACGGCCACCGCCAGAACAATGACCGATGCAATGACAATCAAATGCGATTTGTTCATAATCTTCCCCCTTTCCTTACCTCATTTGTGTTCGGCTAACCAAGTGTGCTCCAGCTTTCGAAAACCGGGCTTCATTCGCATTTTATAATGTCATGATAGTAAATAAACATTAGCCCGCAAGTCATTTTGGGCAAAAAAAGGTTGTCTTTCACGCTGTAGTAGCGCTTGGTGATTCGCTGCATGGCGCGACCCTGCCTATGGCAGGGCATGATTCGGATATTCGTCTGCGGAAGGGCAGACCGGCGGCGTCTCTGTCAGTCGATAGGGTTTTCCGGATGCCGGGCACACCAGATCATGGGTAAGATACTCGTTGATCATCCTGTCGGTCAACTGACTTGCACGGATGTTTGACATAATCATCGCCTGCTGCTGGGCGCTGTCGATATGCCGCAGGTTGTTGATGCAGGCGTTCCGGTGCGCCTGCGCCCGGGCCGAAACAAAACTTTGCGCCAACGATCCTTCAAGCCCGATATCGCTCAGACTCTTATTGCTCTGCATGCGAACAGTGACAAGCTCCCGGTCGGCATCCAAAGTCAAACCAATCGCCAGCCCGTCGAGCCAGCGCCGCATTTCGGCCGGCAATTCGCGTCGATCCACCCCCTCCGCTTCAATGAAACGGCAAACATCCAAAAACGCCATGGCCACGCTGGAATTGGGCAGGCGGCCTGTAACCTCCCTGTAAGAGCGGCTTTCGGCAAGAACGGCTCCCCGCTGCCGGGCGGCGAGGGCGGACTCGACGGCTTCGACATCTCCGAAGACTGCTACATCGTCTATGAAGGCCCAAGCCATGCCGTATCTACGCCCAGCCGTATAGATCGTTTCTTCCGCGTGGCGACGGCTTTCGATCCGGTTGTCGCGGTTCCATGATCGGACTATTCTGCCGGCCTTCTCGACATCGTGGACGCGAGCAACCACCGCCATGTCGCGACCCCGAAAAAACACGCCGATGCGGCCGTTGATTTCGGCAGTCATCTCCGCGAAGGGAAAACCAAGTTCATCCTCGATCTCCCTCAATTCATCTCGCCAATCTCTTACGCTGCGGTAATCTCCCAACTGAACTAACGCCCTGCCTAAATGCTCTTTGAGCGCACCCCAGGAGGCAGGGCCGTCAGAGACCGAGTAGGAGGCGAAAATCACGGCGTCGGAAGGCACATGGTCAGCCAGTATCTCGCGGGTGCGGCGCTGCTCCAGAAGAGAATAGCCGGGAGCGTCGCGATCAACTTTCAATAGCCATGTCAAACCGGAGCCGTCTTTGTCAAAAGACGCAAGCGCGGCGTGAATGTCCCGCAGGCCCAAAATGGATGATGATTCTGTGAAGTTTCGCCGGTCGCGGCCCTGCAGGGAATCCTCAAACAGCCTTATGATTTCGGGGCCGGAAGTGTATATGCTGACGCCGCTGCGCGGAGCCGCCGCAAAAAGACGGCGGTGATGGGGGCATTCGGCCAGCGTCCCGACACCATCCTTCTCGCCAACCCGCAAAACCTCCCTCATGCTTCCGCTGTCGTTGGAAATCAGCAGCCAATTGCCTTGCGCCGCCAGCAACAATTCGGACGGCCAAATGGAAGCATGTCGGCGGGAAGGCTGGATCAAGGCATGGACTTCGACTCCTTCCATCCGCCCCCTGGATTCCAGCCGACGGCTCAGAAAATCGGGCACGGCATCCATCGCGCCGCTGCCGGATGTTTCAATATGAAGCATTAAAGCCGCCCCGGCACCTCCCCTTTCCGCCGCCCCGTGCAGGCTGGCGTGCAGGGAATTGACGTTTCGCATCATGCCCAGTAAAGACTCTTCGATTTCGCTCCCGGAACTGTCCGGCCAATCTTCCGCCAGCAGCTCGACAAAACCTATTTCCCGCAAGAAACCCAGGATCGAATCCGCATTGTCAAACGACAGATAGGCCACCGTGCCGGACGGTAGGTATCCGGTGATCGTGGCTGAATCACGGCGGAAAACACCTGAAACAAGAAAGATGGCAAAAACAACAACCAGCCCCATGGCTGCAACCATAACTATCTTCTGCGAACGATTCATAATCTTCCCCTTTCTGTTGGTTTGCGAATGCTGTCATATACCGAAATCTGCATCGAGCAGGGGCTGCCGCCCTCTCCGAGCCGGAGGCCTGCACCCCAATGCATAAAGAATCACCCCCATAATCGCCGGGTGGCTCGGTTCGTCTTACGTTTTCCTTGCCCCCTTTTGGCTACCGCCGGGGCAAGGAAACGACGAATTTTGAATGAACGCAAGGAGCACCCGATTCAAGTATTGCGCACCTGAATCAGGGGTTCACCTGGCTAAAACGGGGCTATGTCCAGAGCCAGATCGCAGGCCGGCGCGGAATGGGTCAGCGCCCCGACCGAGATGAAGTCGACCCCGAGCGCGGCCAGGGCGGCCACTCGCTCAAGCGTGATGTTGCCGCTGGCTTCGAGCGGAATCCGTCCCTGGTTCAGCTCGACCGCTTCGGCGATCTCCTCGTCGCTCATGTTGTCGAGCAGGACATAGTCCACCTCCGCCTTCAGCGCCTCTTCCAGTTCGTCCAGGGTGTCGACTTCGACTTCGATCTCCAGCCTGGGGAACTGTTCCCGACAGGCCTGCACGGCGCGGGCGATCGAGCCCGGCCCCTCCAGGGCGGCGATTTCCCGATGGTTGTCCTTGATCATGATGCGGTCGAACAGGCCGAAGCGATGGTTCATGCCGCCGCCGGCGGCGACCGCGTACTTTTCGAGAATCCGCAGGCCGGGCGTGGTTTTCCGGGTGTCGAGAATGCGGGTCGAGCGCTGGCCGACCGCCTCGACATAGGCTCGGGTGAGAGTGGCGATGCCGGTCATCCGCTGCATGAAGTTCAAGGCGGTTCGTTCGCCGCTGAGCAGGGCGCGGGCCGGACCTTCGATCTTGGCCAGCACGGTGCGGGACGGACAGGCGTCGCCGTCTTCGACCCGGGCTGCGAAAAGACAGTCCGGGGCAAGCTCGCGAAACACGGCCTCGGCCACCTTGAGGCCGGCGCAGACGCAATCCTGCCGCGCCATCAGCAGAGCCGAGACCTGCAAATGCTCGGGGACTACCGCCAGGGTGGTGGCGTCGCCGCTGCCCAGGTCTTCGGCCAGGGCATTGCGCACCAGATTGACAATGGTTCCTTGACTGAGTCTATTCATTGCTTTCTCCCGTTTGCTGCCTGATATGAATGGCGTGCAGAATGCTGACCAGCGCCAGCATGGCGCCGGCCTGCAGAAACACGACAACGGCGGCGCGCGCCGGCAGCCAGAGCAGCGGCAGAGCGCCAGCCCCCACCGCCAGCCCCAGCAGATGAACCACCGCGGCCGTCTGGCCCCGACTCAGGCCGAGCATGCGAAAGCGGTGGCTGATATGCTGGTTGTCGCCCTGATAGATCGGAGTGCCCTGGCGCAGGCGCAACAGCACCACCGCGAACAGATCGAAGATCGGCAGGGCAAGAATCAATAGCGGAATCAGGAGAGCGGCCGAGGTGTTGGCCCGAGTCGGCGAGTAATAGGTGGTCAAAGCACCCAGCACCGCCAGCATGTAGCCGAGAAAGTGGCTGCCCGAGTCGCCCATGAAAATGCGGGCAGGCGGCCAGTTGAAGTAGAGAAAACCCAGGACACTGCCGCCCAGGGCGGCGGCCAGCAGGGCGACGAAATACTGCTCCTGCAAGGCCGCGATCAGAAAGAACAGAAGCGCCGCCGTCAGACCGCAGCCGCCGGCCATTCCATCCATATTGTCGAATATATTGATCGCATTGACGACCAGCAGCATCCAGAAGAGCGTGATCAGCCAGTTGACCAGGGGGTGCGGAATAAACGCGGTGATGCGGACGCCAAAGGCGGCGACCAGACCGCAGATGGCGATCTGGACGATTATTTTGTGCGAAGCCCGCAGCGGCCGGCGGTCGTCGACCAGCCCCAGAATCAGCATGGCGCCAGCGCCCCCGACAATGATAGCCAGCCGGCCGAGACTGGCCATCGCTCCCGGCAAGTGCGGCGCGATCCGCGTCTCGGCATTGCCCCGGAAAAGCCCGGCGGCCAGCAGCAGGCCGCCGAACAGTACGGCGGACATGGCCAGAAACATGGCCGGGCCGCCGAGCAGAGGGATGGACCGAGCATGGCGCTTGTGCGTTTCCGCCCCCGGCCGGTCGAGAAAGCCAAGAGTGCTGGCCCAACGGCGGAAGCAGGCCGTCAAGGCCAACCCCGCCAGGGTGGCCGCCAGCCAGACCGCAAGATAGACCGTCCACCAAGTCATGAAAATACAACACCTTTCGCCACACATCTGCACCACACTGGCGTCGTGAATTATTCAGGCTGAGGCGCGCGTCCTCCCCGGCCAGTCTCGAACATGCCTTGCCGACGGCGCTCATACTGGTTGCGAAACTCAATGTAAGGATCATCCGCCGCCTGCTTGATTCTCTCGTATAGCCCGAGCCGAAGCGAAGTGTCGTTGACAATCCGGGTTCCGCGGGCGCCCCCCTGCACGCCACCGCCGAACCGGGCATAGCGCCAGGGATCGAGAAAGCTGTCGCCGACGATCCCCAGGCTGTCGCGCAGGTTCGACGCCCCAAGCAACGGCCAGGTAATGGCGAAGGTCGGCGGCAGGCCGTAGACCCCGAGAGTCTGCCCGAAATCTCTGGGGCTGGAGACCAGACCGCGGTCGGCGGCCGGATCGCCGAAGCCGAGAACCCCGAAGACACTGTTGACAATAAACCGTTCGACCTCGACCACCGCCTGCTTCGGTTCGCCCTGCAACAGGCAGTTGGCCAGGCGTGTCGGAGTGTTCAAGTGGCGGAACATGTTGGCCAGCCCGCGCCGTCCCGGTTCCGGCACAACCCTGGCATAGCCCCTGGCCGCGGGCTCGAGCAGCCATCGCTGAAAGCGGTCGTTGAAGGCGAAGACCGCACGGTTGACCGGCTGCAGCGGATCGGCGATCTCGACCGCCGGCGGCTCTTCACGGCGGGGTTGCGCCATCTCCGGAGCCGCTGCCCGGGCGGGGGCGGCCGAAGAGTCAACCGGTTCGGCGAAGGCAAGGATCGGCGACAGGGCAACCGCTATATGGAACAGGCATTGTCTGATCTTTAGCATGAAAACTCGCGACTGATTCTATTGTACTCAAGAAATTAGCCTGATCAAGTCATGGCGAATTCGGCAAAAAGCAAAACTACAGTAAGTTAAGGTATAATATGACAAAGACAACCCAAGGAAGTGTGCAATGAAAAAAACGGACTCCGCCCGCGACAGTCTCTGCCTTTACAAGATCGACGCTTCCGATCGGATTGTCGAGGTGGACGAAAGCTGGGATCGTTTCGCCCTCGCCAACCAGGGCACGGCCATGGCTTCAAAGCAGGTTCTCGGACGCGAGCTTTGGCAGTTCATAACCGGCGAGGAATCTCTTCAAATTTATCGTTCGCTGGTCGACAGGGTGAGAGGCCAAAAGGTTGCAGCCAGATTTTATTTCCGCTGCGACGCACCCGAATGCCGTCGCTTTATGAGCATGCGAATAGGGCTGGGCGCAGACCGCTCCGTCTACTTCGCCAGCCGGATTGAAAGAATCGAGCCGCGCTCGGCGGTGAGCCTGCTTGATTCGGCCATTGTGCGCGACCGGCGGATGGTCACCGTCTGCAGTTGGTGCAAGGCGGTCAAGTGCGAAAGTCGCTGGCTGCCGGTCGAGGAGGCCGTGGAACGCCTTGGCCTGTTCGCGCAACCTTCGATGCCCGCCCTTTCGCACGGAATCTGCGAAAGCTGTCATACCACCATGGAAAATCAGCTGCACTGGTGAACGGCCAGGACAAGATACCGGTTCATTTCCGTCCCTCCGCCGGCACCGTAGATCATCGAAATGCGCGGGTTAGTCCTCCAGTTTGACTGTATCGCGCGGAAAGCCCCATGGCAATGCACAATCAGCCCCAACCTTTCGTCCTCGAATGCGAATTCCAGCCGGCCGGCGACCAGCCGCAGGCGATCGCCGCGCTGCAAACCGGCTTGCGGACGGGGAAGCCGCACCAGACCCTGCTCGGGGTGACCGGCTCCGGCAAGACCTTCACCCTGGCCAACCTGATTGCCGCCTGCCAGCGCCCCGCCCTGGTGATCTCCCACAACAAGACTCTGGCGGCGCAGTTGTTCGGCGAGTTCAAGAGTTTTTTCCCGCACAACGCGGTCGAGTACTTTGTCAGCTACTACGACTACTACCAGCCGGAAGCCTACATTCCGCAGACCGACACCTATATCGCCAAGGACTCCTCGATCAACGACGAGATCGAGCGGCTGCGCCTGTCGGCCACCAGCTCTCTGCTGGAGCGGCGGGATGTGGTCGTGGTGGCCAGCGTCTCCTGCATCTATGGTTTGGGCTCGCCTGAGGATGTGGCCGCCATGCGGGTCGAAGTGACGGCCGGACAGAGCCTCGAGCGCGACCGGGTCTTGCGCGCATTGGTCGACATGCAGTATGAACGCAACGACACGGCGCCGCGCCGCGGCTGCTTCCGGGTGGCCGGCGACGTGGTCGAGGTATATCCATCGTATCGCGAGGACTTGGTGCGGTTGGAATTCTGGGGCGACAGCCTGGAGCGGATCACCCGCCGCGACCCCCTGGCCAACCGCCAACTGGCCGAGCTGCCGTCGGTCAGCCTGTTCCCGGCCAAGCACTTTGTCATGCCCTACCGGCGCATCGAGCAGGCGCTGGCGGCGATCCAGGGCGAACTCGACCAGCGGCTGGCCTTTTTCGAGCGGCAGGGGCGGCTGCTCGAAGCGCAGCGCCTGCACCAGCGCACCAACTACGACATGGAGATGATGCGCGAGCTGGGCTATTGCTCGGGAATCGAAAACTACTCGCGCCACCTGGCCCGGCGGCCGCCGGGCTCGCGCCCCTACACCCTGATCGACTTCTTCCCCGAGGATTTCATCACGATCATCGACGAGTCCCATGTCACCCTGCCGCAAATCGGCGCCATGTATCGGGCCGACCGCAGCCGCAAGGAAACGCTGGTCGAACACGGGTTTCGCCTGCCGTCGGCGCTCGACAACCGTCCCCTGCAGAATTTCGAGTTCGAAGAGCTGACCGGCCAGACCGTCTATGTCTCGGCCACCCCGGCCGCTCTCGAGCTGGAGCGCAGCCTGCCGGTCGAGCAGGTGGTGCGGCCGACCGGACTGCTTGACCCCGAAGTCGAAGTCCGCCCGCTGACCTATCAGGTGGACGATGTGGTCGAGGAAATCCGGGCGCGAGCCGAACGCCAGGAGCGGACCCTGGTCACAACCCTGACCAAAAGCACGGCCGAGGAGCTGGCCGACTATCTGCGGCGGCTCGACCTGCGGGTGCGCTATCTGCATTCGGAAATCGACGCCCTGGAGCGGGTCGACCTGTTGCGCAGTCTGCGCCGCGGCGATTTCGACTGCCTGGTCGGGATCAACCTGCTGCGCGAGGGTCTGGACTTGCCGGAAGTTTCGCTGGTCGCGATTCTCGACGCCGACAAGGAGGGGTTTCTGCGTTCCGAAACCTCGCTGATCCAGACCGCCGGCCGGGCCGCCCGGCATCTGCACGGAAAAGTCATCCTCTATGCCGACCGGATAACCGGCAGCATCGAGCGGATGCTGAAGGTCACCCGAGAACGGCGGCGGCGGCAGGAGGAATTCAATCGCGAGCACGGGATCACGCCGCGCTCGATCAAGCGCGCGGTGCAGGGCAGTCTGCGGCTTTACGAGAAAACCGAGGAGGTGGTGGCCGAGGCGGTCGGCGAGAACCTTTCCGACTACGAGGTCGGCGAGGCGATCCGCCAGATCGAGG
>SLSR01000103.1 GCA_007130365.1 Lentisphaeria bacterium | reverse complement strand
CTTACCCGGATACACTTGCGCGACCCGCTTGAACGAACGGTTTCTAATACAGACCGGCGGTTGCCGACAGTAAACGGAAAGAATGCGAACAAATGAATGCACTCGATTCAAAATAGCTGCGTCATTTTGAACGAGTGATTCACGACGTTCGCGTTGATTCGCGGTTAAAAAATGTTTTTTTGTCGCGCATCTGATTTGACTCGATTTTGGGGTGCGACAAGGTGCACAATTAAAGTCGCAAAGTGGGCAGGCGGCAGATTTACTTCGTCAACGATTCAGAACATGTGTCATTTTTATATGTCGGCCAACGTGTTATGACTAATGTTAAAAAAAGTTGCCGGTTCGGGTGGACAAATGGGTGCAGGGCGATTATTTTATATGCTTTGTGTTTGAACTCATCTGTTTTTTCGAGCCTCGCGACGGCGGACGATTCGTTGTCGCCGACTCGAACCCAGGATCGCCCGCCCGAATCGGCGGCGGACGGAGAGGGCGCGGAGTGCTGTCGGGAGTTGGCGAGGGTTCGCCGACAACTCGAGGCGATGCGCCTTTTGTATGCCGAACTCTACCTGGAAAGCAAGGGTTTGGCCGAGGAACTGGCGGGCTTGCGTTTGCATCTCGCCAACTTGCTGGGCGAAGAGCCCGAGGCGAGCGAAGAGCGGCGACAGCAGGCTGCCCTGGCCGCTCTGCTTGAAGTTGGGGTCAGGCACGAGGAATTGTATCGCGAGATTTTCCGGTTCGGCGATTACCTGCAGAGCGTGCTGGAGCTAGTCGAGCCCAGCCAGAGCCTGCGCCGGGAAATCGAAAGACGGTATGCGGATTTGACCGAAGCCGTCGAACGACTGGAACTCTTGCCGTCGATAGTTGCTGAGCGAGGCGGCGCGGGGTGGCGGGATCGCGAGGAAGCTCGGATTCTGCATGTCGAAGAAGAGTTGCGGATCGTAATTCTGGGGGCGGGCGAACAGCATCGCGTAGCGGCTGGATCGGTGTGGACTGTCCAGGACGAGACGGCACGAACCGTGGTTCGGCTGAAGGTGATTGAAACCAGAGCCCGAATCAGCGCGGCCATCCCGATCGAGGGCGAGCCGGAACGGCTGCGGGTTGGCATGCGGGCGCGGCTGACCCGAGTCGGCCAACAGTAAGGCAAACAGTTTTAAGGATATTCGGAAGCAATGGAAACTCAGGCGACAAGTAAATATTTGCGGATTTCGGCCTTCAAGGTGAGGCAGGTCACGCGCCTGATTCAGGGGCGGCCGGCCATCCAGGCTTTGGCCACTCTGGAGTTGATGCCGCGCAAGGCGGCTCGCTTGACCGCCAAAACTCTGAAGTCGGCGATCGCCAATGCCGAGAACAACCATGAAATGGTCGGCGAAGACCTGGTGGTCAAGGAGGCGATTGTCGGCGAAGGATCGACCATGCGCCGCTTTCGCCCCAAGGCTCGCGGCATGGCCGGGCGGATTCGCAAGCGGACCAGTCACATTAAGATTACGGTCTCCGACCAGGTTTCCTGACCGAGCGGCGGCCGCTGTTCCGAAAAGCAAATTCCACAAAGGGAGAATGTTGTGGGTCAAAAAGTCAATCCAATCGGTTTCCGTTTGGCGGTAACCAAGGACTGGAAGTCTCTGTGGTTTGCCAGAAAGGCCGACTTCGGAGATCTTTTGCACGAGGATTTGAAAGTCCGCGAGTTCGTCAAGCGGGAATTGGCGGCGGCCGCGGTTTCGCGGATCAATGTCGAGCGTTTCGCCAACCGGGTGCGGGTCACGGTTCACACGGCGCGCCCCGGGATCGTGATCGGGAGAAAGGGCGCCCAGGTCGAGGAGCTGAAGGGGGCGATCGCCGGCATGTGCGGCAATCGCGAAGTGTTCCTCGACATTGTCGAGATCAAAAGACCCGAGCTGGAGTCGCAACTGGTGGCCGAGAACGTGGCCCAGCAGCTCGAGCGCAGAATCGGCTTTCGGCGGGCCATGAAACGCACCATGCAGACGACCATGGACGCCGGCGCGCAGGGCATCAGGATACGTTGCGCCGGCCGCCTCGGCGGTGCCGAGCTGGCCCGCACCGAGCAGTACAAGGAGGGGAAGGTGCCCCTGCACACCTTGCGGGAGAATATCGACTATGGCTTCGCCGAGGCGCAGACTCTGGCCGGAACCATCGGAATAAAAGTATGGATATGCAAACCTCACAAGACGGCGACGGAGGAAACAAGCAATGCCCCTAATGCCAAAACGCGTAAAGTACCGAAAAATTCAGCGCGGCCGCAACACCGGTCTCGCAAGCCGAAACAACAAGCTTGATTTTGGCGAATTCGGGTTGCAGTCGCTGGAGCGCGGCAATTTGACCGCCCAGCAGATTGAAGCCGCGAGAACCGCGGTGACGCGCCACATGAAAAGGCGCGGCAAGGTCTGGATCAAGGTGTTCCCGCAAAAGTCCTACACCAAGAAGCCCCTGGAGGTGCGGATGGGCAAGGGCAAGGGGAATCCCGAAGGATGGATGGCCGTGATTCGACCCGGCAACATTCTGTTCGAAATCAGCGGGTGCAGCGAAACCGTCGCCCGGGAAGGTCTGGCGCGGGCCGCCAGCAAGATTTCGATGCGCTGCAAGTTCCTGACCCGGCAGGCCGCCGGCTGAGGCGGCGCTGGATTAGTTTGAAAAGCTTTCTTATTTTAGCAGAGAATTGGACAGAGAAATGAAAGTCGCGGAAATTCATGAAATGACCAACGAAGAGTTGGTGCGCGCGATCGAGGACAATCGCCGAGAGTTGTTCAACCTGCGGATGCAAAACCAGATCGGGCAGGTCGAGGACAATTCGCGGATTCGACGTACGCGGCGCGATATCGCCCGTATGTTGACCGAGCAGGCGCAACGTTCCCGGAGCGCGGTCTGAAGACGACGGCAAATCGCAAATCAAATGGTTGTGGGAATATAAAGCAATGACCGAGAACAGTGGAATACCGCGGGGCACCCGCAAAAATCGGATCGGCGAAGTGGTCAGCAATCGCGCGGACAAGACCATTGTGGTCAAGGTCGAGCGCAAAGCGCCCCATCCGCTCTACCGCAAGATCGTCAAGCGCACCCGCAAGTACTACGCTCACGACGAGCTGAACCAGGCGCAGGTCGGCGACCGCGTGGAGATTCAGGAGACCCGTCCCCTGAGCAAGATGAAGCGCTGGCGCCTGGTCACGATCGTTCAACGAACCGCGACAGCCACTGAAGAGTAGGAGTCGAGCTGCACATGATTCAAATGCAAACCAGTTTAGATGTGGCGGACAACACCGGGGCCCGGCGCATTGTGGCGATTCGCGTGCTGGGCCAGCCCAAGCGCTATGCCCGAGTCGGCGATGTGATCAGAGCCACGGTCAAGGAGGCGCAGCCGCGCGGCACCGTGCGCAAAGGCGAACTGGTGCGGGCCGTGATCGTGCGCACCAGCAAGGACATTCGCCGGGACGACGGCTCGGTCTTGCGCTTCGACCGCAACGCGGCGGTGATTATCGACGACAACGACAACCCGCGCGGCACCCGCATCTTCGGCCCGGTCGCCCGCGAGTTGCGGGAGCATAATTTCATGAAAATCGTTTCGCTCGCTCCGGAGGTTTTGTGATGATCAAGTACAAGATTAAAAAAGGCGACACGGCAGTCGTCATCAGCGGCGCCGAAAAGGGCAGACGGGGCGCCGTCCTCGAAGTCGACCGGGCTCGCGGACGGGTGCTGGTCGAGGGGGTGAACCTGCGCAAGCGGGCGATGCGCCGCAGCCAGGAGCGGCCGCAGGGCGGCATTGTCGAGAAGGAACTGCCGATCCACATTTCGAACGTGATGG
Organism: Lentisphaeria bacterium; assembly: GCA_007130365.1. Classification (GTDB taxonomy): domain Bacteria; phylum Verrucomicrobiota; class Lentisphaeria; order Oligosphaerales; family PUNB01; genus SLSR01. The sequence goes on along the minus strand of SLSR01000103.1, from coordinate 9,781 downwards.
AACAAACCAGATACGAGGCCAAGGTCGAGCCCAAGCGCGCGGCCGCGGCCCAGCAAGAGGCGTAATCGGACATGTCTACCAGCGTGATGAAAACCCAGTATGAGAACCAGGTTCTGCCGCAGCTCGTCAAGGAGCGCGGCTATACCAACAAGATGCAGGCGCCGCGGCTGACCAAGATCGTCATCAATACCGGAGTCGGCACCGGTCGCGACCGCGAAGTCCTGGAAGAGGCGCTGCAGACCCTGGCCAAAATCACCGGCCAGCGGCCGGTCGTCACCAAGGCCCGCAAGAGCGTCTCCAACTTCAAGCTTCGCGAGGGCATGCCGGTCGGCGTGTGCGTCACTTTGCGCGGCACCCTGATGTACAACTTCCTCTATCGCCTGATCAATGTCGTGCTGCCGAGAGTGCGCGACTTTCGCGGCATCTCGCCCAAGGCCTTCGACGGCTTCGGCAACTACAGCCTGGGGCTGAGCGAGCAGTCGGTGTTCACCGAAATCGACTTGGACAAGATGAAGCACACTATCGGCATGAATATTGCGATCGTGACCAGCGCCGCCACCAACGAAGAGGGGTTTGCGCTGCTGAAGTTGTTCGGAATGCCGTTCGCCGGCCAGGAGAAATAAACGGAGAGTTAGCAATGGCGAAGAAAGCACTTATCGAAAAATCAAATCGCGCTCCCAAGTTCAAGGTCAGAGCCTACACTCGGTGTCAGCGCTGCGGCCGCCAAAGGGCCTACATCCGCAAGTTCAAACTGTGCCGAATCTGTTTCCGGGAACTCGCCAATTCGGGCCAGATTCCCGGCGTGGTCAAAGCCAGTTGGTGATTATTTCAAGAAGTCAGAGATAAAAGGGGCGACGCATGAGTCTGAGTGATCCCATTGCCGATATGCTGACGCGCATCCGCAACGCCGGCAAAGCCGGCCGGCCGGAAACGGTCATGCCGCATTCCAAGGAGAAGGCGGCGATCTGCCAGTTGCTGAAGGATAACGGCTATATCGCCGACTATTCGGTTGCAGGCGAGACGAAGAAGGAACTGAAGGTCGTTCTCAAGTACGACCGCGACGGCAGGTTCGTGATCGAGGGGTTGCGGCGAATCAGCAAGCCTTCCTGCCGCACCTATGTCGGCCGCGCCGACATCCCGCGCGTCCAGGGCGGTTTCGGAGTGGCCGTGATCTCGACCTCGCGGGGACTGATGACCGGGCGTGCCGCCAAGCAGGCTAATATCGGCGGCGAAGTGATCTGTTACGTGTGGTAGCAAACAAGAGGAAACCAATACAATGTCACGCATCGGCAAAAAACCGATTAAGATTGTCGACGGAGTGTCGCTGACCGTCACCGAGCGCCAGGTCGCGGTCGAAGGCGGCAAGGGAAAGCTTGAATGCCGGCTGCCGGATTCGGTCGAGCTGCGAATGGCCGACGGGGTGGTGCAGGTCGAGAATACCGCCGACGAACGGGACAAGCCGGCCAAGGCTCTGTTCGGCACCGCCCGGGCGATCCTGCAGAACATGGTGACCGGGGTCAGCCAGGGGTTTCGTCGGGATCTCGAGATTCGCGGCGTCGGCTATCGCGGCCAGTGCCAGGGGCAGCGGCTGGTGCTCAACCTTGGCTTTTCGCATCAGGTGGAGTTTCAAGCCCCCGAAGGAGTCGCCGTCAGCATGCCGGAGAACAATAGGATCGCGGTCGAGGGCATTGACAAGCAGGTGGTCGGCGAAGTGGCGGCCAAGATCCGTTCCTTCCGGCCGCCGGATGCCTACAAGGGCAAGGGCATTCGCTATGTTGGCGAGGAAGTCATTCAGAAGGAAGGCAAGACCGTCGGATAATCTGTTGTACTATTGGTCCGGCTTTCGCCTTCGGGCGGAACGGACTTGGCGGAAGCGGGCTTCCGTTAATATGTTTGTCTGGAATTACAGGAGTGGCTGATAAAATGGCGGAAAAAAGCAAAAAGGCAGCGCGTCGGCGGCGGCATATGAGCATTCGCAACCGAATCGCGGGCGGGTCGGAGCGGCCGCGGCTTTGTGTATGGGCCTCGAGCCGACACCTTCGGGTGCAGATTGTCGACGATGAAGTCTCGCGCACTTTGGTGGCGGTCAGCACCGACGAGAAGGAGCTGCGCGAGGCCGGTTGTCGAGCCAACGTCAAGGGAGCCGAGGCGGTTGGCAAACTGATGGCCGAACGCGCCTTGGCCAAGGATATCAAGAAGGTCGTCTTCGACCGCGGCGGCTTCCGCTATCACGGCGTGGTCAAGGCTTTGGCCGAGGCGGCTCGCGAGGGCGGGCTGAGTTTTTAGGCTGTAGGATTGGGCGCGGCCCTCGTCCAGGCTGAAGGCGGATGAATGGCCGGGTCTTCGAAATAATCGAACTGTTGAATGGCGAAAAAATCGGGAGAAGTCCAAGTGGCGGACAAAGCTTTCAATAAAACTGAACAATCGACCGGTGGCGAACTGGAAGAGCGAGTGGTTCATATCAACCGCTGTAGCAAAGTGGTCAAGGGTGGGCGCAATTTTCATTTTACCGCCCTGGTTGTGGTCGGCGACCGCAATGGCCGGGTCGGCATCGGCTTCGGCAAGGCCAATGAAGTTCCGGAGGCGATTCGCAAGGGTGGCGAGCTGGCTCGCCGCTCCTTGACCAGGGTGCCGATGTTCGGACATACCATCACCCACGCCGTTACCGCCAAGTTCGGCGCCGGCAGAATCATGCTGCGTCCGGCCGCGCCGGGCACCGGGGTGATCGCGGGCGGCCCGATGCGGGCCGTGCTCGAACTGGCCGGGGTTCAGGATGTTCTGGCCAAGTCCCTCGGCTCCAACAACCCGCTGAATGTGATCCATGCCACTATGCAGGGAATCTCCATGTTGCGGACCAAGGACGAAGTTCTGACTAAACGATCCGTTAACTCGTTGTAAATCGAGAGGCGCTGGGAACAATACCGATGAAACTGCACAGTCTGAAAAATTCATTCAATCGTAAAGATCGCAAACGGGTCGGCCGCGGCGACGCCTCCGGCTGGGGACGTTGCGCGGGGCGTGGCGACAAAGGCTCGGGGCAGCGCGCCGGCTACAGTCGCCGGCTCCACTTTGAAGGCGGTCAGATCCCTCTGCTGCGGCGACTGCCGAAGCGCGGCTTCAACAATCCCAACCACGCAATTTACAGCATTGTCAATGTCGGCCTGCTCGACCAGGCTTTCGAAGGCGGCGCCTCGGTCGACGAGGCCACCCTCAAAAGCCGGGGCATGCTGCCCAAGGGCAATGCCGGACTCAAAGTCCTGGGCGATGGCGAGGTCAGCAAGGCCTTGACCGTGCGAGCCCGCAAGTTTTCGGCTTCGGCCAAGCAAAAGATCGAGGCGGCCGGCGGCACTTGCGAGGTCGTCTGACCGATTGATCCTGCCGCCGATGCCGACGGACGGCGGCGGGGCGGGCGACCGTCGCGCCCTTGCTTTCGCCTTTGACTACCTAACGGGGAACTGGCTATGATTTCAGCCTATATCAACAGTGTTCGCATTCCCGAGCTGCGCAAGCGCATTGTCTTCACCCTGGGCATCATCGCCCTCTGCCGGGTGACTGCCAATGTTCCCACCCCCGGGGTTGACGCCGCGGCTTTGGAGGCTCTGTTCGACTCGGTGCAGGGGCAGCAGGGCGGCGGCCTGGTTACCATGTTCGACCTGTTCAGCGGCGGCGCCCTGCAGAACTTTGCGGTCGGCGCGCTCGGCATCATGCCCTACATCTCGGCCTCGATCATCATGCAGTTGATGACCCCGGTGCTGCCGGCTCTCGAAAAGCTCCAGCGCGAAGGCGAGAGCGGGCGCATGAAAATCAACCAGTACACCCGCTACCTGACGGTGCTGATCTGTATCGTCCAGGGCTTCGCGGCCACCCGGGTGATGCTCAATCCCGGCATGTTGTTCCGTGGCCAGGGCGATGTCCAGGTGGTGATCACCAGCGGTCCGCTGTTCATGGTTGCCAGCGTGATTATTCTGACTGCCGGCGCCATGCTTATCATGTGGCTGGGCGAGCAGGTCACCGAACGCGGTATCGGCAACGGCGCTTCCCTGATCATCACGGTCAACATCATTTCCGCGCTGCCCGCCGCCGTTTTCCAGATGATCCGTCTGGTGCGCAGCGGCCAGGCGGTCGGCGGCACCAGTTTCACCATGATTCACGCCCTGCTGCTGATCGCCATGTTCGTGGCGGTCTGCGCCGCCACCGTGGCCTTGACCCAGGGACATCGCAAGATTCCGATCAAGCACGCCCGGCGCGGCGGCGGCCGCACCGCCGGCGCCGGGCAGACCAGCTATCTGCCGCTGCGCGTCAATTTTTCCGGGGTTATGCCGATCATCTTCGCCAGCGCCATCCTGGTCTTTCCCCGCTTTGTCGTCGACCGCATACCGTTTACCCGGGAAATGGGGTGGGGCGCCTATTTCCAGCCTGGCCACAACATGTATTTGCTGATCTTTGGCGCCATGATCATTATCTTCTCCTATTTCTGGGTGGCCAACCAGTTCAACCCCCTGCAGATTTCCGACAACCTTCAGAAGCAGGGCGGCTATATTCCCGGCATTCGCCCCGGCCAGCCGACCGCTGAATTCATCGACGCCACCATGACCCGCATAACCTTTGCCGGCTCCCTGTTTCTGACCGCGATCGCCTTGATTCCAATGGTTCTGGCGCAGCAGTTCGACATTCCCTTTACCATCAGCTCGTTCTTCGGCGGCACCAGCCTGCTGATCATGGTCGGGGTCATGCTCGACACTTTGCGCCATGTCGAAGCCCATTTGCTGTCCCATCACTACGATGGCTTCCTCAGCAAAGGCAAGTTGCGCAGTCGCCGCGGCGGCTGATCAGCGGGCGGCGAGGTCGTTTGCCTGCTCCGAGGCTTCGGCCGGTCGGACGCCCCGTCGTCTGCTGCGGTTGATTCTGTAAACGCAACCTTCCCCGGCCTTTGAAAATGTCCGTCAACCCTTATCCTGCCGATGCCTTGATTCTTGCTCCGCTGTCCGGCTATACCGACCTGGCCTTTCGCCGGCAATGTCGCCGGCAGGGCTGCCGCTATGCCTTCACGCCCCTGGTCGACGTTGGCTCCGTGGTCTATCGCAACCCCCGCTCCGATCGCAATCTGCTCCGAGGCGACGACGAGCCCTGGCTCGGATTGCAGATCCTGGGGGCTTGCCCGGAGACTGTCGGGGAGTGTGTCCGCCGCCTGCGCGACTATCCCTTCGATCTCGTCGATCTCAACATGGGCTGCCCCATGCCAAAGATCACCCGCCGCGGCGCCGGCGCCGCCTTGAGCGATACCCCAAAGCTGGCCTTGCGCTGCCTGGAGGCCATGGTCGCGGCGGCGCCCTGGCCGGTCACCGTCAAGATCCGCATTCTCGACGAATCGGATCCGGCTCCCACCGTTGCCTTGGCCCAAAGCTTGCAGCGGGGCGGAGCCCGGGCTTTGACTGTGCATGGCAGGATTCGCGAAAAGGTCTATGCGGGGCCGGTAAAGTTTGATGTGATTGCGGCTGTTCGCGAGGCATTGAACATCCCGGTCATTGCCAATGGCGGGGTCGTGGATCGGGCGGCGGCGGCGGCGTTGCGGGCGCATACCGGCTGCGGCCGCCTGATGATTGCCCGCGGCGCCATCGGCAATCCCTGGATTTTTCGGGAATTGCTCGATCCGCGGGCGCCGCCGCCGAGCCACCGGGAAGTCTGTACCGCCATGCGCGAGCAGGTGGCCGACATGGTTTCGCTGTACGGCGAGGATGCCGGTTTGCGCAATGCCCGCAAGATTGTTCTGGCCTACCTGGTCGGGCGCGGCTATCGGCGGTCGCGGCGCCATCGGGTGGCCACCCTTGCCACCTGGTCGCAGTTCGACGCCTTTTATCGCGAAGTCCTCGACGAAGGCCCGGTCGATCGGTCGGGTTCCTTCGCCCCGCCCGATCCGCCCGATCGGTCAGATCAGTCCGATCAGTCAGATCAGTCCGACCCGCCCGCCTCGGCACCGCTTTGGCATAGCCTGCGGAGACGGTAGAAAGCAGCCGTCGCCTACTCCCGCTTTTGCAGCCAGCGCTCGGCGTCGATCGCGGCGCGGCAGCCCATGCCGGCCGCCGTAACCGCCTGGCAATAGACATGGTCGGCACAGTCTCCAGCCACGAAAACCCCCTCGACATTGGACATGCTGCGGCCGCCGTCCGGCAGTTCGATATAGCCCTCGTCATTGATTTTCAATTGTCCCTTGAACGGGTCGGTGTTGGGAATGTGCCCGATCGCCAGAAACAGACCCTGGCATTCCAGAACCCGGGATTCGTCGCTCTTCACATTCTTCACCCGCACCCCTGTAACCTCTTCCTTTTCGACATCCAAAACATCCTCGACCACCGAGTCCCAGACCATCTCCAGCTTCGGGTTGGCAAAGGCTCTTTCCTGCATGATCTTCGAGGCACGCAACTGATCGCGCCGGTGAATCACCATCACCTTGCTGGCGAACCGACTGAGAAACAGCGCCTCCTCCAGCGCCGAATCGCCGCCGCCGACCACCGCCACCGGCACCTTCCGGTAGAGTGCGCCGTCGCAAGTGGCGCACGACGAAACCCCGCGATTGCGCAGCTTCTGCTCCGAGTCCAGCCCCAGCCAGCGCGGCCGCGCCCCGGTCGCCACGATCAGCGCTCGGCACTCGATCTTCTCGCCATTGCTCAGCGTCAGTTGCTGCGGCCCGCCGTTCTTCAGTCTGGCGGCCGTCACCGTTTCATAGCGCACCTTGGCGCCGAACCGTTCCGCCTGCTTCTGGAAGTTTTCCATCACCTCCGGCCCCATGACCCCGGCCGGGAAGCCGGGATAGTTCTCCACGCTTGTCGTTTCCGACAACTGCCCGCCCAGGGTCGAGCCGCTCAGCACCACCGGCTCCAGTTCGGCTCGCGCCGCATAGATGGCCGCCGTGAAACCCGCGCAACCCGCCCCGGCAATAATCAGTCTTTCCATGATCTTTTCCTTTTTTTTGAGGTTTGGCTTGTCAATTTCCCAAGTCAAGTTACATTAAACTCAGTTTCTAATGTCGGCAAGTCGCAACGTTTGTCGTGCGACTCCTTTTCTGTGGTAGGGTACCGAAGCGGCCAAACGGGGCAGACTGTAAATCTGCTGACTTATGTCTTCAGTGGTTCGAATCCACTCCCTACCACCACCTCCCCAGCCTCAAAGTGCTGTATAGTCGTTATGTTCTGCTATATCGCATAATGGTACCAAAACGGCCTTGATCTACTCATAACTGCCATAGTTTTTGATCACTTCTGGAAAGAGAAAGGGTTGGCAGATCTCGCTCTGCGCCTTGCTCAAAGCCTGGCATATGGCATGAATTAATCAGGATATCATTAGCGCAGAAATCTGGGTTCTGATTGTCTATGTCTTCGTGAGCGGTTGCGGTCGGTTCCGCTTCTGCCGTTGCGCAGAGACTCCGCGTGGCGGACTGGCCAGAGCTGCTCTGCAATTTCATGGTCTTCCATTCCCGACTGTTTCTTTTCGATCCATAGCTGGGCGGTCCGGATGGTCTCCATCCGACGCAGATTCCGCTCTCTGCACTCTTGCATGAATCTATCTATGGAGCTGGTTTCCACCTCCGCCAAATGCATCCTTTCTCCGGCCTCGATTATGGCTCTCACTCGCTGCGAGTATGGATAGGATTGGTTGGCCAGCAGTTCGTCGAACAGTCGTGCCGGGAGGCCGCTTTCCAGGGCGTGGGTCAAGACTTCGACCGTGTTTTCAAAGCCAGTTCCGCGATGGGTTCCGGGTGATTTTTCGGTCAGAATTTGCCTGGCTTGAATTAAGGCTTGCAGTCTTCGGTCGAGCCCCGCCAAAAGTAGATCGGGGTCGGCTTTTTTTGCCAGTCCTTCCCGCAGACGGTCTAAAAGTAGGTTGGCAGACTCTTCGACCTCCGGCTTCGCCCGCGCGAAAAAGGCTTGAATCAAGGCTGCCGTTTTGTCCGTCAGTTGATGGCTGTCCAAGATTGTGGAAAGGCTGGTTTCGTCGCCGCACGCCGGCGGCGTCCACCATAATACGGCGCATCCGAGTGTGGCTATCGCAACCGCGGTTTTTGTCAAGGCATATGAGTGCATCTAAAGTTTCCTACAAGTTGATGATGGCATTGAGATTCCCGAATCCATCCGGGCGCCGGGCCGGAGCCTGCAAGTCGGTCACCCACTCTTTTCCGTCAACCAGAAACAAATATTCATATCGGCCTTCGCCAAGTTCAACACTAGCCGCCCAGTGCCCTGAATCATCGGGGCCCTGGAAAAATATTCTTCCTGGCTGCCACTCCGTGAAATCGCCGACCAGTTCGACCTGGGCCGCTTCGGGGGCATGCAGGTGGAATTGTACAAATCCCGGTCGGGCTTCTCCTTCAGGGGTGGGGCCGACTCTCAGGTAGAGCAGGGCAAAGGCAGTCATGGCCAGGACCATGAGGGCGGCAGCTCTTGCCACCAAACGCAAAGAGGGAAGGTTAAGCCAGGCGAATTTTTCATGGCCTATGCTCTTGTTCCGGCCATAGCCATGCTCAGGTAGCATCTTCATCACATTATTGTGGAAATCCGGAGGCGCCGGCCGACGCAGATCCGATAGATTGCTTAAATCATGATGGTCGAAAGCGGGGGGCAAGGTCTCTTTGCCTTTTCTGTTGCTTTTCATGTCGAATCTCCTTGGTCGATGGACTCTCCCAGTTGACGGCTCAACTGTTTTCTGCCTCTGGTCAGTCGCATTTTGGCGGCGCTCAGACTGATGCCCAGAGTGTCGGATATCTCGCGAATGCTCATGTTTTCCATGTATTTCAATACAATAGGCGCCCGCAAAGTCTCGGGAAGTATTCGCAGCGCCTTTTCCAGGCGTTCATACATTAGCGATTTATGGGCGGCGGACTGACCTTCAGGTTCGTTTTGAATGGCCATTTCGATGGCGTAGTCCTCCTCGGTTCGCCGTTTTCTGCTCCACCATCGGTATTGGCTTCGACAAAGGTTGGCGCAGATGCCCAGCACCCAGTTGCGGAATGAGTATTCCAGTTTGTATTGCGCAAGCTTTCGGTAGGCGCGAATAAAGGCCTCCTGGCCAATGTCCTGCGCCGTTGCCGCGTTGCCGCACAACCGATAGGCCAAGTTGTACACAGCATCCTGGTGACGGCGAACCAGCCGGGAAAATGCTTCAATGTCGCCATTGAGCGCCGAGGATGCCAATTTGCGGTCTTCGTCATGGTCGGATATGATCATCTATTTGTATAATATACGCTTTAAACTGGGAAAAGGTAACAATTGAGTCTGAAAATCATTTGCATGTGACTTTTTCGATGGTCTGCGCGTAAAAGTGGTGAAGACTTCGATGGCTGCGACAAATCATTGGAATGTCCCGGCGCGGAGAAGACAAAACAAAAAGGAAAGGAATGTAAAGATGAAAAGGAAAATGGTAAGATGGCTGGTTTCTGGGATGGCGGGAATTGGTATGGTTGCCATGGCCGAGACTGCTCAGGACAGCCCGCGCAAGGGGCTGGGGCACGGTGAGTGCATCCATGAGTCATGCCAAGGCGAGGGTCGACAAACCATGACTCGTGAGCGGCAGGGGCAAAGGCGAGGCCAGAGAGATGGCCAGGGACCCGGCAAGGGTCTGAACCGAGGGCAGGGACAGGGGCAGCAGAGAGGCCAAGGCCAAGGCCAAGGCCAAGGTCAAGGTCAGTTCCGGCAGGGCGAGGGTCAGCGACAAGGCTGGCACCGCGATGGTACGGGAGCGCGAAAATAGTCTGCATTGTCGCCTGATCGGACAGGCACAGTAGTGCGGG